>JAFVRU010000188.1 GCA_017504065.1 Clostridia bacterium | reverse complement strand
GATGAATTCCTTATCTCTGATATCGAGACAGAAATCGAACACTGCTTGTACACCCGAGGGATATACTTTGTTAATGCCTTTCAGCAAGAGTCCTGACATAATCTTTTTCCTCCAAACTGGATTACATTTTTTTTCGTTACTACTATTTTACTATATTTCCTAAAAAATTACAATAGACAAAATCACCAAACTTGCCCCGCTCGTTTGTATATTTTGCACAAGTTTACCAAACTTCCTTTTTTAAGTGGAAATTTTTGCGATCCGCACAACCAAACTCCCGCCGTAACGGAAAGGTTCGGAATATACCGTTACCTTGTCCCCGTCTTGAGTGAATTTCACCGCCGAGCCGTCGTCCAGCCACGTCATCGAACGGATTTTTTCAGGCATACGGAACTCCGTTTGATAGCCTTTCGAATCGCCGATCGCCACGTTCGGGTCTGCCGCCATAGGCAAATTGTGTCGGAACAAATAATACTCCGCGCCGTTTTGGAGCAGGAAATCGTCCCGATCGCCCTGCACTTCGATCCCGCAAGGACGGGGCAAGCGCAACGCTTCTTCGTGCAACGCGACCCATTCCCCGAGCGTACGCAGCATCGCTTTGTCGAGCAATCGCAACTCCCCGTTTGCCATCGGTCCGACGTTGAGTAGCATATTGCTTCCGTATCTGCGGCAAAGGCACAACTCCCGTATCATTTGCGCCAAGGATTTGTAATTGAAATCCCGCGCGGCGTATCCCCAATGATCGGCGAAAATTTCGCACATTTCGCTCGCGATATACTTGGGCGAATCGGCAAGATTAATGGGGCTTGGATTCCCGCGTTCAAACGTAACCGAATCGAGCTCAATATGCCCGAGCGCGCCCAGAGCGCTTAAACCCGTATTGTTAATAATCATCGCTTCGGGCTGGTATTTGCGGATCAAGCCGTACAGCGCGTCTTCTTCCCAATCTTCGTCGGGTTTTTCCCACATGCCGTCGAACCAAAGCCCGCCGATTTTGCCGTATTGCGTGCAAAGAATTTCGATACTTCTACGCAAATACGCGAGATATTTTTTGAAGTCCGTACGGTAGCTTTCTTCTCGCCAATCCAAAAGCGTATGATAAAAGAAGGGCACGATCCCTTCCGCGTTACACGCGTCTACGAATTCCCGCACGAGATCCCGCCCACACGCGGAATGCGGCGCGTCGTAATCGTTGAGCCCCAACGTATCGTACAAGGAAAATCCGTCGTGATGACGGGTCGTGAGCGTGATATACTTACACCCCGCCGCTTTCGCCGTCGCTACAAGCTCTTTCGCCCAATCCGCTTTCGGACAAAACTCCTTTAACGCCTTGTCGTATTCTTCGTCGGGAATTGCGAGCGTATGCTTTGCCCACTCCCCCTTGCCGTGCACGCTGTAAATGCCGAAATGCACGAACATTCCGAATCCGTGTTTTTCAAACTGTTTGACGTATTCGTTTACAATCATAACGATACTCCTTTATTTATGGTAATTTTTTGCCCGACGCAAGATACAGTGTATACCATTCTTCGCGGGTAAGCGTAATCTCCGTCGCCTTACATAATTCTTTCATGTGATTCGGAGAAGCCGAACCCGTTACGACCTGCGTGAACGCAGGGTGTCGCAAAATCCAAGCCAAAGCGATTGCAGACGGCGCGCAGCCGTACGTTTCCGCCAAGCGGTACAACTCGCCGTTGAGCGCGGGAAAGTGCTCGTTACCCAAAAACGTGCCTTCGATTTTTCCGTACTGCAAAGGCGACCAAGCCTGCAACGCAATTTTTCTTCTCCGCGCGTATTCGAGCGCGTCGCCCGCGCGGGTAACGCCCGCTTCGTTATAAGTATTCACGTTAAATCCCGCGTCTACGGGCGCGGTATGCCCCAAGGAAAACTGTATTTGGTTGGCGACGATCTCCACCCCCGCTTCTTCCAAGTACTGCATTTGCGCCGCCGACATATTGCTCACGCCGAACGACAAAACTTTGCCTTGCGCGCGGAGCATCTCGAACGCTTCCGCAATCTCGTCCGCTTCCAACAGCGTATCCGGACGGTGTAAAAGCAACACGTCGATATATTCCGTATTCAACCGCTTCAAGCTGCCTTCAACCGAGCTAATAATATGCTCCTTGGAAAAATCGTAATATTTCCCATGCTCCAAGCGCCGTATTCCGCACTTGGTTTGGAGCAAGTATTCCTTACGCGGAATCTCCAAATCTCGAATGGCAACGCCGAAAATACGCTCGCTGTCGCCGTTCCCGTAAATATCGGCGTGATCGAACATATTGACGCCCGTTTGTAAGGCTTCGACGATGACTTCTTCCACCTGCCGAACGCTCTTATCCGCAATCCGCATACAGCCCATCACGATCCGCGAAGCCTGTTTTTCACCCAACGTACAATATTGCATACCGTACCCCCTTTGTTTTCTTTCCTTTATTGTAGCATATCCCCAGCCGTTTGTCAACGCCTGTCAATCGGAAATCGGAAAGGGCGCGTAATATTCCTTGCCTTTTTCCGTCCCGACTTTGCCTTGCATATAATCGACGAGCCCCGCGCAAAACGCGCTTTCGTCCGTCTTTTTGACCGCTACGAGAAAGCGTACTTTTTCCCCGTATTCCGTCGAAAGCAACGAACAGGAATGCGTTTGCAAATATTTTTGCGCGCCGTCTATCCCCGTATAGTCCACCGTGATCGCGTACTCCACGCACGTTTCTAAAACGCGGATATCCGCGCCGTCCAAGTTCTCCGCTACGCACGAAGAATACGCCCGCACGAGCCCGCCCGCGCCGAGCTTGACTCCGCCGAAATAGCGCACGACCGCTACGACGGTTTCATAGAGTCTTTTCGCCTT
Source organism: Clostridia bacterium (assembly GCA_017504065.1). Lineage (GTDB taxonomy): Bacteria > Bacillota > Clostridia > Christensenellales > Borkfalkiaceae > Scatosoma. Next base: position 5,496 of record JAFVRU010000188.1, on the reverse strand, counting down.
TAAGACTTCGAGCATCGGCACACCTGCCGTGCCCTGCGGCTCGCCGTCGTCCGAAAAACGTTGTAAATTGCCGAGTTTATCCGCAACGAACGCATAGCAAACGTGCGTGGCAAGCGTATGTTTACCACGGATCTCGGCGATAAACGCCCGCGCTTCTTCTTCGCTTTCCACGTGCGCCGAATAGGTCAAAAAACGAGATTTTTCGATAATTTTTTCGCTTTCGTTCCGCGCGTATACCGTACGGATCTCTTTCGCCATAGCGTTCTCCTTTCCTTTTATGCAAACCGAAAGCGGCGAAACATTCGCCGCTTTGTCTTTTTACACAATCTTGACTTTCAAGTGCACTTTCTTGCCCTTGTGCAGAACGAACTCATTCGACGGAACGGGCGCGTTCACGTCCGTTACCTTGCTTTCGTCCACGCTGACGCCGCCCTGTTCGATGAGCCGACGCGCTTCGCCCTTGGATTTCGCGATTCCCGCCGCGACCATGGCGTCTACGACCGTCGCTACGCCCGAAACTTCCTTGGTCAAAAGCTCCGCGTCTGCGCCGCCGAACGCAGCTTTCGCTTGGATTTGCGCAACGTTCGCTTTTTCTTCGCCGTGCACTTCTTTCGTCAATTCATACGCGAGCACTTCTTTCGCCCCGTTGATCCGTTCGTCTTTATAACGGCAAAGCTCGTCGATCTGTTCAAGCGGCAGGAAGGTGAGCAGTTTCATGCACTTTTCCACGTCTTCGTCGTTGACGTTCCGCCAATATTGATAGAATTCGTACGGCGTCGTCTTGTTCTCGTCAAGCCAAACCGCGCCTTTCGCCGTCTTGCCCATCTTTTTGCCGTCCGAAGTCGTCAACAACGCGAACGTCATCGCAAACGCGGGTTGTTGTTCCTTTACGCGAATCAAGTTCGCGCCCGCGAGAATGTTGCTCCATTGATCGTCGCCGCCGAGCTCCAAAGCGCAGCCGTATTTTCTGTACAGAACCAAGAAATCGTACGCTTGCATCAGCATGTAGTTGAATTCCAAGAACGAAAGTCCGCGTTCCAAGCGTTGCTTGAAGCATTCCGCCGACAGCATGCGGTTGACGGAGAAATGCGTACCGATCTCCCGCAGGAAATCGATATAATTCAAATTCATCAACCAATCGGCGTTATCGACGACAATCGCGGCGTTTTCGCCTTCGAAGCTGATAAACCGCGCCATCTGCTTTTTGAAACATTCTACGTTATGGCGAATGGTTTCTTTCGTCATCATCGAGCGCATATCCGTACGTCCCGACGGATCGCCGACCATCGCCGTACCACCGCCGATCAAAATAATCGGTTTATGCCCCGCGCGTTGCATGTGCGACATCGCGATCAGTTGTAAAAAATGTCCGACGTGCAGGGAATCCGCCGTGGGGTCGAACCCAATATAAAAAGGTACGCTCTCTTTGCCGAGTTTTTCGTACAGTTCTTCTTCGAATACCGTTTGCTTGACAAACCCCCTTGCCCGCAATACGTCCATTACGTTTTCCATAAGTCCATTCCTACCTTTCCGAAATTGTAGCAAAAACGGCTTGTCGGCGTCTTTCACCCAAACCGTTTTGTATGATTTTATTCAGTTTACTACATTTTCCCTTGAATTGTCAAGCGTTTTAAACCCCGAGAGCGCGTTCTTCTTGCGTGTGAGCAGGTAAAACGTCGGAAACCGCGCCCGTGAAGATCAACGCCGCGTACAAAGCCCGCCACGCGTCTTCCCGCGTATGTTCCCGAAGCCTACGCGCAAGCTCCCGATTCCACGCTTCCGTCTTTTCCCGTTCCCTGCGTTCTTCCATTTTCGTTACGTATTCGTCAAAATTCGTCATTCCGTTCACCCTTTTTTTCTTAATTATACAACGGAAAACTTGACAATATCTGTCATATATGTTAAAATATTTTCAGAAATTTAAAAATTTTTTTTGGAGCAATTATGAAATTCGGAATTTTATTGTCTATCCTGTTCGATTTACTGATCAAGCGCAAAATCACCGCTTCTTATATCGCGGAAAAACACGAAATCTCGCCGCGGACGGTGTATCGGTATATCGACGCGCTCTCCCTTGCCGTACCCATTTACGTAAAACGCGGACGGGACGGCGGAATTTGTATTTCGGACAACTACAAACTCCCGATGGGCTTTATGACGGCGGAAGAATACGAAGCCGCGATCGAAGCGCTCGGCGCGATGTATTCGCAACTGCCTGAAGAACGGTTTTTGGTTGCGCAGCGCAAGCTCTCCGCGCAAGTGAAAGCGGAAGCGCGCGATCTCGTTTTATCGGGAGAAATCGGCAATATTCTCGTGGACGGCGGAACTTGGGGGGACACGCGGACGTTCTCGGAAAAAATGCGACTTTTCCAAGAATGCGTACGCGAAAACCTGATCATCGAAATCGAATACCACTCCCGCGCGGGCGAAAAAACCCAGCGAAAAATCGAGCCGCACGTGCTCGTATTCAAACAGAGCGTTTGGTACGTCTATGCGTTTTGCCACAAACAGCGCGCGTTCCGACTGTTCCGTATCGGGCGGATTTTGTCAGCGCTCAAAACGGGCGAAACGTTCCGCAAACGTCCGTTCCGCCGCGAAGATATTCCCTTGAATTATTGGACGACGGAAAAAACCGTTGACGCGCAATTCGAAATCGCGGAGAGCGCGTTCGCCGACGCGCAGGATTGGCTCGGCGTGGAAAATATCCGCATGTCGCACGGAAAATGGCTGGCGGAAGTTACGCTCCCCGACGACGAAGCTCTGATTCGGAAAATCGTGAGTTTGGGTTCGGGCATGCAAGTACTCGCCCCGAAATCCTTGCGGGAACGGGTGAAAAACGCGGCTTTGGAAATCGCCAAACTCTATTAACGTACATAAACAACGGCGGAGCAACTGCTCCGCCTTTTTCGTCTATTGCGGAATATCCGCCACGCCCGACGTCTATAATATAATACGACTGAATTTTTCGGCAGGAGTATTATGAAAAAAATTTTGTTTACGGGCGGCGGGAGCGCCGGACACGTACTCCCCAACGTCGCGCTGATCGAAGAACTGCTTTCCACGGGCGAAGCCGACGTTTGCTATATCGGCACGGACGGGATTGAAAAAAAACTCATCGCGGAATGGAAAATCCCCTATTATCAAATCGAGTGCCCGAAGTTTGTCCGCGGCGGCGGTTGGAAAGCGTTCAAGCAAAACGTCAAAATTCCGCTCGCGCTACGTCGGGCGGAAAAACAGGCTTTGGACGGACTCAAACAATTCCGTCCAGATCTCGTATTTTCCAAAGGCGGATACGTCGCTTTGCCCGTGATCCGCGCGGCGAAAAAGCTCCGAATCCCCTGTTTTGCGCATGAAAGCGATCTCTCCGTCGGGCTCGCCAACCGTTTGTCCGCAGGAAAATGCAAACATGTCTTTACTTCGTTCCCTGAAACGGCGAAAAAAATCCGTCGCGGAAAATACAGCGGCGCGCTCATTCGTCGCAACGTTCTTTCCGCTACCCGAGCGGACGCGCGGCGACAATTTGGAATCCCGTTCGGGGAAAAGGTCCTGCTCGTATTTGGCGGCGGAAGCGGGAGCGCACGGATCAACGACAGCGTTCGCAAGCACTTAAAAACGCTGACCGATCGGTATTTCGTTTTGCACGTTTGCGGCAAAGGAAATCTTGCGCAAAGCAATTTCCAAAACTACGCGCAATACGAATTCATCTCAGACATGGGGCGGGCATACGCCGCTGCCGACGTCATCGTTTCCCGCGCGGGCTCGGGCACGATTTTTGAAATTCTGGCGTTGAAAAAACCTGCCGTGCTCGTTCCCTTAGAAGGGCAAACCCGCGGCGATCAAGCGCAAAACGCCGCGTATTTCGCGCAAAAAGGGCTTTGCAAAGTCCTACCGCAAAGCCGCTTAGACGAACTCCCCGAAGCGGTGGAAAACGCGTTGCGCGACGACGGATTGCGGCTGCGGCTATTGGACGCGAACTTCTTGCGCGGTAACGACGAAATACTCCGCGAGATTCGCAAAACGCTCGCGCAATGACTTCCCGTTTCGAAGCGTACGCTCTGCCCGCTTACAAGCCTGAAAAGCCGAAAAAACGTCGCCGTAAAAGTAGAAAAAGGAAGATTTTGTATATCTTCCTTGTCTTGATCGCCATTTCCGTTTGCCTGTTTATTTATTTTCAACGCAACGTAACGCGGGTGCTTATTGCAATCAGCGAAGCTACCATGCGCGCGAGCACGACCGTTGCCGTCAACGACGCGGTGTATTATACTTTGAGCGACGAAATGCGCTACGAAGACTTGGTTACGATCACCCGCAACGAACAGGGCGAAATCGTATCGTTCGCCGCAAACGCCCTGAAAATCAATAAAATCGCGCGGGATACGGCGTCTATTTCGCAATCGAATTTGAAAAATTTGAGTTTGAACGGAATCCCCGTTCCCTTGGGCGCTTTGACGGGAATTGAAGCGCTCGCGGGCGTCGGGCCGAGTATCAATTTCCGCATCATTCCCGTAAGCTCGGTATCCTGCGATTTCACGTCCACGTTCGAGAGCGTGGGAATCAACCAAACGAAGCACTCCATCTATCTCAACGTGATTGCGGACATCAGTATCGTTATGCCGTCGAGAACGGAGAATTTCGCGGTTGTAACGGAAATTCTCGTCGGGGAATCGGTCATCATCGGCACAGTACCCGACACGTTTTTGCAATCGGATATTTTCGGCAATAAGCCCACGCTTTCGCCGTAAAAAGCACCTGTTGAACAGGTGCTTTTCTTTAATTCTTTTTCGTTCGGGAACGGAATAGCATTGCCGCCAAAAAGGAAAAAATGACGGCTGCGGACACCCCTGCGGAAGCCGCGGACAACGCGCCCGTGAACGCGCCGTACAGTCCTTTTTGCGCGCCTTTGATCGCGCCGCTTGCAAGCAAGTACCCAAACCCCGAAATCGGCACGGTCGCTCCCGCTCCCGCAAAATCCACGAGATACTGATATACACCCAAGCCTTGCAGAGCCACGCCAAACAACATAAACAGTACGAGAATTTTCCCCGCCGTTAAATCGGTGTAGTTAATAACGATTTGCGCGATCATACAAATCGAGCCGCCTACGGCAAACGCTTTTAAAAAAGTCCAAAATACCTGTAAAACCTGTTCCAAAACTCCACCTACCTTTGCTTCCTTTTCCCAAAGGGAAACTCGGCGTAACACCGAGAAAGTATCCGAATAAAATACGGATGAAATACGACCATATTCAGCATAAAACCTTCCGAACCGAACCAGCTATCCTGTAACATACTCCCCCCTTATACGTTCTCGATCGTTACCGCATGCGCAATACAGGGAATACTCTCCCCCTGACCGCTGGAAACCGTAGATAGTAGCGCGCCCGTCGCGACAAACAAAATACGGTTGAGTTCCTTTTTTCGCAATTTGTCATACAAATAGGAATTGAGCACTACCGCGCTACACCCCGCGCCGCTACCGCCTTGAAACTCGTCTTCG
>JAFVRU010000187.1 GCA_017504065.1 Clostridia bacterium | reverse complement strand
GATCGGATTCAATTTCGAGCTGTATTTGCTGACCAAGAAGCTGTTTTGCGCGTCGATGTGTCCTTGCGCGCCGTTGAACGATACGCTTGCATACCATTGCTTGTCGATGATTTTATCAATGAACGACAACGCATAGTACGTACCAGCCGAATTATACATTTCGTAACCGTTTTCTTTGGTAATCTTCGTCGCGGGCTTATACGTAATCTTACCGTTCGCGTCGATCGTATCCACAAGCTTCGTCGCCGTACCATCGAACGTATAGTTGAGCTTCGCTTCGTCGCCTTCGAAGTCCGCTTTCAAAGAAGCCAAGAAACAGGTTACGTAAAATCCAAATTGTCCAGACCAAACGAACGGATCAACGCCACGTTGCACCATGGTTTCACAAAGCGTCCACATTTCGTCGTACGTTGCAGGCAAACCGTCATCGTACGTACCCGCTTTTCCGTCAGGGCCTTTCGATCTGTCGCTGTCCGTTGATTTCTTCGTCAAGCCACCCGCTTGATCGAAATACAAATCGTTGTCGTCAAATACGTCCATATCATACGTCATCGAATAGATCGATCTATAATGGGGAAGCGCAAAATATTTCCCATCAGGCGTCTTGAAGTAATCAATGTATGCCTGATCCATCTTATCTTCGATAGATTCGCTCTCACTATAATCCGTCAAATCTTCCGTTACGATATCGGTAATATCTAACAACTTTCCGCTATACGCCATATCATAGTAGTTGGTGTTTTCCAAGAAATAGATTTCATTTCTTTCCATTGCCATCTTTTCAGCCGTAGCGACACCGCTATTCTTGTGCGTTTCAATCCAGATTTGCACACCTTTCGTTCCTTCAACAAACACCTTGTCTTTGTATTGTTCTTCGAAACGCGCTTTTGCTACATAAAGCCAATCCGTACCTACGCCACCGTTGAAGTTGGAGATGTACAACTGCGCTTTGCTTTCATCTACTTGTTCATTCGGATCCGGAGCAGGAACAACAGGTACATCCGGATCTACCGGATTATCCGGATTATTCGGATCTACCCCTTTACCAGCGCCGCAAGCTGCAATGTTCACCGATACCGCGGCTACACAAAGCAAGGAAATAAGTTTCTTCATGGATTTTTTCATAATTTTTCTCCTTATAATGATTTTTCCATTTTATTTTTTTTCGTTATTGTAAATCGACAACCGACCGCACAGGACGGTGATCGGATAATAAAATATCCAAAACTTCGTATTCTTGCACTTTAAAATGCTTAGATACAAAAATGTAATCGAGTGTTCTTTGCGGATCGAACGACGCCCACGTCGGCTCGTCTGTTTTCCCGACGACGTCTGCCGCGCTTTGCAAGCGATCGTACAACGGCTGTAAAATTTCGCTATGCGGAGCGGCGTTGAAATCACCGAGTAAAACGCAAGGTCTATCGTCTTCGTCCAAAATCTTCACAAGCGTTTCCATCATCAAGCGCTGTTCCGATTTCACCAAACCGAAATGCGTACAAATGACGTTGATTTCTCTACCCACGTCGATTGTCGCCTTGATTACGATACGGTTTTCGTAATAATCGGGTTCGTTGGGATCACGTTCCCACTTTCTCGGTGATAAAACGGGGAATTTCTCCACCTTTAAGATCTTATACTTAGACAAGATCGCATTCCCGATCACTCCTACGCTACCGTCCCAATCGTACGCTGCGCCTAAGCCAAACGTAAAATCCTTCGCGTTGCATAGCTTGGCGAGCTTTTGCGCCTGTTTACAGCTTTCTTCCCGTTCCGAAAAGTACTCGTAAACTTCGTTAAGCCCCACTACGTCCGCTTGCAAACCGTTGATTACCGCTGCCGTATTCGCAACAGATGTCGTCAACTGCTTGTCTTGTACGTACGTTGTAAAATCTTG
>JAFVRU010000186.1 GCA_017504065.1 Clostridia bacterium | reverse complement strand
AGACGGATTGGCGGTATTAAAAGACCGTCGTTTGACGATTGCATGCGCTTGGGACGACGCAGCATTTCAATTCGTCGTGCTCGACGGCGGGAATTCCTTACAGGAATACGTCTATCCGCTCAAAAGCGGGTTGTTGGACGTCGGATATTTCGAAGACCATCTCATTTCTTTATATAAAGCCGTTTTTTCCGCGCAAAATCACGTGATTGCATATAACGTGAAAGGAATTATGCGCCGCTTAAAAACGTTCGACGTAGCGTTTTTATCGAGTTATGACGACGTATCGATTTTAAAATGCCTTTCGGACGGCTTGGGGAATACCGACGGCTTGGATTTTTGCCTGAATTATTATGCGTTGTCGTTGAAGCAAAAAGCCTACGGAACGTATTGGCTGTATACGCATTATTTTGAGACCTTGAACGAAGAAGAACGGAAGCTGTATCGAGAAATCGAATTACCGCTCATCAACGTTTTGTTTGCTATGGAAAATCAAGGCGTGTGCGTAGATGAAAGCGCGCTCTATAAATTCTCCGAAAAATATCATGCGGAATTGTCCCGTTTGGTGGAAAAAATCTACGTGTTGGCAGGGGAACGTTTTAACGTGAATTCCACCCAACAATTAGGGAAAATTCTTTTTGAAAAATTAAAAATCGGAAAAGGCGTTAAAAAGAATAAAGACAGTAAAAATTATAAGACTACCGCCGAAGAATTGGAAAAATACTCGGACGTGGAAATTGTTTCGTTGCTATTGCGCTACCGCAAAATTCAAAAGATCAACTCGACGTATATCGAAGGCTTCAAACCGTTAATTCGGAAAGGGAAATTGCATACAACCTATCATCAATCGAGTACGTTGACGGGACGTTTGTCGAGCTCCAATCCCAATTTGCAAAATATTCCGATTCGGACGGAAGAAGGTAAGGAGCTTCGGAAATTGTTTGTTGCAAGCGAAGGGAACGTTTTAATCGACGCCGATTATTCGCAGATTGAGTTGCGGCTTTTGGCGCATTTTTCGGGCTGTAAAGAGCTGATTCAGGCTTATTGCGAAAACAAAGATATTCACGCGATTACCGCTTCGCAGGTGTTTAACGTTCCGTTGGAATCTGTTACGCAAGACCAACGCCGCAATGCAAAAGCGGTCAATTTCGGGATAATTTACGGAATCAGCGCGTTTGGGCTTGGAAACGATTTGAATATTACGTCTAGGCGAGCGCAGGAATATATCAGTCGCTATTTCGAAAGCTATTCCGACGTCAAAACGTATATGAATTCCAACGTGGAAAAGGCGAATACAAACGGCTACGTGAAAACGCTTTTGGGGCGTCGGCGAGTGATCAACGAAGTCCAATCCGGCAATCGAAACGTGAAATCGTTCGGGGAGCGCGCGGCAATGAATATGCCGCTCCAGGGCTCAAGTGCGGATATTATCAAAATTGCCATGATCGGCGTATATAATAAATTAAACGCGGGCGGCTATAAAGCGAAATTGGTTATGCAAATCCACGACGAATTGGTTATTGATTGTCCGAAAGAAGAAGTGGACGAAGTAGCGAAAATCTTGCAATCGGAAATGGAAAACGCCGTTTCTTTGAAAGTGCCTTTAACGGTAGAAATTCAAGTCGGCGAAAATTGGTTTGAAACAAAATAAGTTTCACGAAATACGTTTCATAGTTGTCGTATGTGAAACATAATTTGTGAAACCTAAAATGTAAGGAGTGCTTATGCAACGGAAAAGAATCGCGGTTACAGGCGGGATTGGAAGTGGTAAATCGACGGTTTTGTCCTATTTAAAAGAAAAAGGCTATGCGGTATTTTCTTGTGATGAAATTTACCGTACTCTTTTAAAAACCGAAGAATATATCCGAGCGATTGCCGCGGCGTTTCCTGATGTGATCGACGGGTGTGGTATTGATAAAAAGAAGCTTGCGGAATTGGTTTTTAACGATAAACGGTCGAGAGATCGATTGAATGCGATTGCGCATCCGTGGATAATGCAGCGATTATTTCAAGAAATGGAGCAATCGAATTCGCGGGTTTGTTTTGCCGAAGTGCCGTTGTTATTCGAAAACGGCTTTGAAAAAGATTTCGACGCAACGTTAGTCGTTTTACGCGAGAAAAATATTAGAATTCAATCGGTGATCCATCGAGACGGTCAATCGCAGGAGCAGGTCGAAGGGCGAATACACGCGCAATTTGACTACGACGCGCAGGAAAACCAAACGTTTTTGCAAAAAGAAAACGTTCACGTAATTTATAATAATGACAATAAAAACGCATTATACGAAAAAATTGACGAATATTTATTGCAATTATGAAACATTTTACGTGAAACATTTATAAATT
>JAFVRU010000185.1 GCA_017504065.1 Clostridia bacterium | reverse complement strand
TGATCTTGGGATACAGATCCCCGACTTTATGACAGTCTTCCAAAAAGTTCCCGTCCGTCGTCTTGATTACGTTTGCCTTGGTAACGAGCGAAACGCGCTTGAACCCGTTTTTCCGCGCATAGTCGTACGCGAGCCGCGCAATCCGATCCGAGCCCTGCTTGGTCGTAACCGTGAAATCCACCGCCAAATCTTCGGTGATATTAAACCCTGATGAGCCGATCGCGTACCCGCCTTCCGTGTTCTCGCGGAAGATCGTCCAGTTAATCCCTTCATCGGGCACTTTAACGGGGCGAATATTCGCAAACAAATCGAGTGCTTTCCGCATCGCGACGTTCGCCGATTCGATATTCGGCATGCCGCTGCCCTTTTGCGGCGTTGTCGTCGGGCCTTTCAAAATAATATGACAAGCTTTGAGCTCTGCCATGACGTCGTCGGGAATGGCTTTGCCCTTGGCGATACGGTTCTCGATCGTCAAGCCTTCGATATCCCGAAACTCCACCTTACCCGATTGCACGAGATCGGCGAGAATAAACTCCAACACCCGTCTTGCCTGTGCGGAGATGATCGGACCGATTCCGTCCCCGCCGCAAACGCCGATCTTGATCGTTTTGAGTTCGGCATAGTTGACAAAATCCCCTTGCGCTTTCATGTTTTCTACGCGGGTGAGCTGTTCCGCCATCAATTTTCTGAATTTTGCGCAAGCTTCGTCAAGCTGCGCCGTGTATTCCGTCTTTTCCATAATCTTTTCCTTACTCTTTCCTTTATTTCTGATTTTTCGTATACTGCAAGCAACCGCCCGCAAGCAAAATCGCGCGTTGGCGATCGGTCAACGACAGCAGGACTTTGGCTTTTGCGCCCGTACACCCGTTGACAAGCCAAGCTTCGGTTTTTTCCGCAACCGCTTGATAAAAGTCTACGATTTCCAGTAAGTCGCCTTCTTGGAATTTTTCGTAATCGTCGGGATTTTCAAGCGTCATCGGCACAATCCCGAAATTGATCAAATTCGCCACGTGAATCCGCGCAAAACTCTTGGCTACGACCGCCTTGATTCCCAAATACAGGGGCACGAGCGCCGCGTGTTCGCGCGACGAGCCCTGTCCGTAATTCACGCCGCCCAAAATCACGCCGCCGCCCTTGGCTTTCGCGCGGTTAGGGAAGTCGGGATCACAAACGGTGAAACAAAACTCCGAAAGCTTGGGAACGTTGGAACGGTACGGCAAAATTTTCGTACCCGCAGGCATAATATGATCGGTAGTGATATTGTCCCCCACCTTTAATACGAGCTCGCACGAAAGCGTTTTCGGCGGAGCTTTCCCTACGGGGATCGGTTTGATATTCGGACCGCGTTCGACGGTAACCGTATCCGCCTTTTCCGCTTCGATCGGCAATTCGATCAAATTATCGTTGATTTTAAACTGTTCAGGAAGTTCGATTTTCGGAGCTTTTCCAAGCGTCGTCGGGTCGGTGAATACGCCCGCGAGCGCGGAAGCCGCCGCCGTTTCAGGCGAAACGAGATACACTTGCGCGTCCGCCGTTCCGCTTCTTGCTAAAAAGTTGCGATTGAACGTACGCAAGCTCACCCCCGCCGACTGCGGCGAGAAGCCCATGCCGATACAAGGCCCGCAAGCGCATTCCAAAACCCGTGCGCCTGCGTTGATCAAATCGGCGAGCGCGCCGCACTCCGCAAGCATCGTATATACCTGCTTCGAGCCCGGAGAAATGGATAAACTCACGTCGGGGTGCACCGTCTTGCCCTTGAGCATTGCCGCTACCGTCAGCATGTCTTGCATGGACGAGTTCGTACACGAGCCGATACAGACCTGATGAATTTTCATACCTGCAAGCTCGGCAACCGTTTTCACGTTATCGGGACTGTGCGGACATGCCGCCAAGGGTTGGAGTTTGGAAAGATCGACGGTATATTCCGCGTCGTAGCGCGCGTCCGCGTCCGCAGAAAGTTCTACGTAGTCTTCCGCTCGGTTTTCCGCTTTCAAAAACGCCGCCGTTACTTCGTCGGACGGGAAGATCGAGCTGGTTGCGCCGAGCTCCGCGCCCATATTCGTAATCGTTGC
>JAFVRU010000184.1 GCA_017504065.1 Clostridia bacterium | reverse complement strand
TTAAAGTAGTCGTCTACAAAAATCAAACAACCCAGCCCCGCCGTCGCCGCTAAAGCGCCGTTTTTGGACTTAATTTTTCGTCTCGCCCATTCGCCGTATGCTTTCGCTCCGCCAGATTTTTGCATGAGTACAACCAAAATCCCCAAAACAACCAAAAAGACGATGATCGGCGTATTTGCGCCTACTTTATCACTCATGACTTGATAAAGCACAAACAGAGCTTTTAACGGATCGCCGTCCGTATACATCATCGAGCCTACGAAAATGCCGAGAAAGAGCGAAACGTAGACCTGTTTCGTCACCAAGGCAAGCACGATCGCAATAATCGCAGGCATAAAAGCCCAAAAAGTCCCTTCCATAAATTTCTCCTTTGTTATTCAAACAACGTGAAAAGTATAGCATGAACGGAATATTTTGTCAACGCATTTGATAAGCTACAACCAAAAAGTTTTGAAAGGAAAAACCCCGTTGCAATTTACGATTGCAACGGGGTTTCTATTTTATTGAATATTTAACGTTTGGATATATTGTGCAAGCGCATTCCCCCAAATCTTTTGAGCCGATACACTCGGATGCCCTGCGCCACCTAACGTATTCGCGTCGAATTGGAACGGATTATACACGATCTTCTCATCGTTCATATTTTTTACAGCCGTCGTAATACCGCTTTCAATCACGCTATTTTTCCCCATCATGCCGTATAAGCAAATAATGTATGCATTTGGATTTTTTTGTCGAAGATACGTCAAAAACTCCTGATAATCATTCGGGAAAATATCGCCGTAGTTTGCACCGTTGCCCGACAAATAGGAAGCTTCATTCGTTCCCAAATTCAAAACCACAACGTCGGGATTAAAGTTGAACGCATATTCCTGCGTTTTTATGTTAGAAACCCGTTTATACATCGTAGCCATATTCAAATTGCTTTGCCAATGATACGCTTTCGTACAGATCCCGCTGCAAGCAATCGTCGAATAATCGGCTTGAAGCTCTTGCGCGGCAAAATAGGCATACGAATTTGCGCAATCGGAGTTATCTACGCTCCACGCGTCCCCCGTCGAACCAAGCACGGCATACCCCGCCGTAATCGAATCGCCAATGAATTCTATTTTAAGATCGGATTTTTCGGCAACAGTCGCAAACGCCGTAGCTTCAAAAGAATTAATTCTCCAGTTTTGATCTTCTGTAGCTTTTACAATACGGATTTTATGGTATCCGTCAGTTAAATCTTCCGCAACCGTATACTTTTTTGTCCCTGAGCTGATTTCCAATCTCGTACCCGTCGTTGCGCCATCTACAAATACTTGCATATACGTTTTCGCAGACGAAGACAAATTGACCGATAACGACGTGCCGACAATCCCCAATTCCACAGCATTTGCCGCATGGTCGAAATTTAATTGGTCGTTCGTAAAATAACTTCTTCCGTACACGTTGATATATTCTTCGTCAAACGAATTGACGTTTTCCGCCGTGATGGGAGTCGCTACAAATACTTGTAACGTTTTCTTAATCGTACCATAAGCGACGGTAATCTTTGTTTCGCCGCTACCGACAGCCGTAATCTTGCCGTTATCTACCGTTGCCACGCTCGGATCTTCCGACTCCCAAACGAGCTGTGCTTCCTTATCCTTGTTCTTGCCGACGTATGCCGTCGCAGTAACGTTCACGTTTGCGCCTTTCAATACTCCGACGAATTCTTGCGACAATACCAGATTCCTTGCGCGCATTTTCACCGTTACGGTTGCCGTTACGGTTTGATCGCCGTATGACGCGGTAATATTTGCCGTACCAGCCGAAACGCCGGTAACCATTCCGTCTGTTCCAACCGTTGCTACGCTGTTGTTGCTAGACTCATAGGTTAAAAGAGTTAAATCTCCCGCCTTCCCATCAACCGTAAACACAAGCGATAATGCAATTTCTTGCCCGTCTACGATACTATAGCTCGTTTTATATAATGACAACGAATATTCGGTAGGCATGACGGAAGAATCCGACGCCGACGAATGGGACGATGATGAAGAATCGGACGATGAAGAATCGCCCGTTTTTCCACATCCGCTCATAAAAAACGAACAATCCAATCAACAAGTTACAATCAATTTTATATTACGTTTCATCATTTTACTTCTCCTTAAATGATATTATAGTATTTATTCATTTTAATGTCAAGTATTTTCGCGTTTGATTCAAGCCTTCCTCTCCCCGTCGTAATGCGAAACAAAAAGAACAACGGACGGCCCTATTGACTATCCATTGCTTTTGGTTAGGCGACGGGTATCTGCCGTTTCCGCTTTGCGGAGCCTCGGCAGGGCGTCGTCGCTCATAGCCTTCGTCCTTATTTGAATCGTTCCGTTTCTCGCTCCTCGCGTGAACCCACGATAATACGTTTGGCTTCCGCATGTTACCTAGCAAAAAACGAACCATCCTTGACGATTCAAGTATGGTTCGTTTTGGTTGAGGCGACGGGACTTGAACCCACGACCTTTTGGTCCCTAACCAAACGCGCTACCAAGCTGCGCTACGCCTCAATATGTATTCACTTTCAGGCTTCCTTGCCCGACAGCTTTAACATAATATCACTTTCCATACGTAAAGTCAAGCATTTTTTATCTATATTCCCCAATTTTTTAAGGATTTTCATGAAATTTAAACTTTCTTATACGAAAATTTTCGCCTTTCATAGAAGTTTCCTACAAAAACTTACGCTTGGCAACCGTTTCAAATAGTCGAAACACAAAAAGCAAACACCGCCCTACCCCCCTGAGCATAGAACGGCGTTTCAAATCCTTTATAAACTGCTTTTTTTAATACAATAAATGCTTTAAACACTCCGCCAGCGTTCGATAATCGGCAATCTCGATATAATCCATGCCACCAAGACGTACGTGACTATCTCCGCCGCCGTCCCCGAAATCATCGCCGATATACAAAATCTCTTCTTTTGCATAACCGTTCTCTGCCGCATACTGCATAATAGCGTCATACTTATTATATTTCTTTTCCGTAAAATCAAAGGACGAAGACCCGCCTATGTACACCGTATATTCAGGGAAAAGCTCCAAGACTTCGGGATATAACACCTTTCGTTTCGCTCGAGTAGGATCAAAAGCGATTTTGTCGGCAACGTCCGCTTTTGTTCCCAGCAAAGGAAACGTTACCATGCCCGTTGCATGAAACTCCACCGAATCGCCTTTATATTCCGTATACCCGTATTTTTCCCGAAGATACTGCGCTTTTTCTAAAAAATACGCCTTATCGGGCGTTGTCGTGATTTGCCGTATAATCGTAAATTTCCCATCGATCATTTTACTTTCTTGCATACCGTAGTTTCCAAGAATATCGATCGGATATTCGTCCATTTGCGCATAAATGCGCTCCGCGCCGCCCGCGCCGACCATAATTACTTTGTAGCGTTTTTGCAGTTCGTCGAGTAACGCACGGTTTTCCTTTTCAAGTTTGGAGCGGTGTTGCGTCAACGTTCCGTCTAAATCAAAACACAGTAATTTTTTCATTTTGTACTCCTTTTCATATTGTAGTATTCCTGTTCAAACCACTACGGAATGACCAAATACAGCGCTTTCACGATACATACCGACGTGGGGAAGATCATGAAAAATCCGACAACGGCTATCGCTAACGCAATTCCCGCCCAAGCGATAACGCCCGAGATCTTTTCTAACAGTTTGGTCTTTTTTAATACCAACCAAACGGCGCACAAACCGAGCACCGCGCCGCCTATGCCGACACCCGCCCACTTCACGTACGGCGAAGCATAGGAAAATTTCACAACGTTTTCCCCTTCTTCAAGCTCTACCGCCAAGAACTGTAAATCATTCTCGATCAGTTCCGCCTTTTTACCATTGACCGTTACCGTGTACCCGTCCGAAGCCACGAAATTTAAGAGCAAATGTTCTCCCGCCGTTGCCGTTACCCGAGCGGTGATCTCCCCTTTGCCGACCTGCACGTCCGCAGCGCGTTCCCACAGGTAGTCGGAAAGTTCCCGCGTGGCTTTGATCGTAACCATATCGCCGCTGTCGATCAGCCCCAAACGCTCCATTTCCCCCAAAGTTTTTCCACGTAAATGCTCGTACAACTTCTGTTGATTCCTTTTACGATAAGTGGAATTATTCTCATTCGGTTCGACAAAGCGAATCGCTGCATTCTCGATCTTATAACCGAGTGGGAATACGATCGTGTTTTCGTACACGTAATACTCCCCGTCCGAAAGTTGCGTTTGCGTTCCGTTCGAATCCGTAACCATAACGGGTTGCATATATTGCGCGTAGCCCGTATCATCCAAC
>JAFVRU010000183.1 GCA_017504065.1 Clostridia bacterium | reverse complement strand
CCTGTAGCGATTTGGGATTCCACTAATAAGCGTGTAATTGCGAATACGTACGGCAGCGCGAAACTGACGGTTTCCTTTGCTTCGCCTGCAAACGGCGAGCCGTTTTCCTATTCGTTTGCGATTACGGTCGTAAGACCCGTAGCGGAATATGAAGATTCCATTCAAAACTTTTCTTGGTTGATTGGTGATCTGCCTGTGGAGACGATTTTTAAGATCGGCTCAAAGGAAATTGTGAACGCCGAGCAAGACGGTAGAGCGTTGACAATCACGGATAATAAACTTACCGACGTGGCGACAACAAGCCATACGCAAATGAGTCGAGAAACCGTTACCGTGTATAACGATAAGGTAGGGTATGTTTTGCAGTTGGAAACTTACGCTATGGCGATTGATTCGGCTGATGAATTCCAAGCGTATTTAGATAGCGGTGAAACGCGCGTCATTACGGGCTATTTTGAACTCAAAAAAGACATTCATATTCAAACGCCTTGGCAATACCGAGCAGAAAAAATGACGTTTAGCGGCGTATTGGAAGGGAACGGATACACCTTAACCGTCCCGATGCGTAGTTACGGGCTGTTCGGGAGCTTAAAAGGTACGTTGCAGAATTTGCATATTCACGTAACGGACGTTACGACAAAAGGATCTTATAAATCGACGAGTATTATCGCGCAGGACTCCAATACGAAAGCGCTCGTTAAGAACATGTACGTAACGATTGAGTTGGCGAAAAACGCAAATTTCCCGTACGCGGTTAGTTTGTTTGGCTCTAGCGATAATACCTTCCAATTAAAGAATTTTGTGGCAGATTTAGGAGATCAGCTTCCTGCGGACGGATACGGTTACAACATGTACGGCGTATTGTTCCAATATATCAGCTATATCAGCACGCAAGGGATCAAAGAAGAGAATTTCGCGAACGTCTATATTATTTCTTCCGGATTGAAAATTCTTGTTTCCCGTCATGACAAGGCTTTGGGGGACGCGAATAACAGCAATATATATGCGGGAAACGATACCGATTTATATGACGCGTACACTCCGGCTGAAGGCGAAAACAAATACAAAATTGCCGCAATCAACCGCTATAATACGTATGCGGACTTTGTCGGCGCAGATCATACGTATACGGAATTTGATACGAAATATTGGGAAGTGATAGACGGCGGTTTGTATTGGAAAGGCGTATATGCGGACGGAGTAGAAGTTGTCGCTACGGATAAGGCGGGGGAAGCAATAAGCGAATATCAGTTGCAAGCCACCACGGATGCAATCAACCTTTCTATGGTAGACATGTACGGGAACTCGCTGGGAAGCATCGATTATACGATTGTCAACAACGACGGCAACTTGAAAAACGAAAACGGCGTGTTCTCGCTGACGAATGCGGTGTTAGAAGATAAAACCTATACCATTACGTTAAAAGCGGTGGTGGACGGTATCACTATTGAACGGAATATTACCATTCAAGCGGTGGCGATTCGGACCACGTATACGCAAGAAGTATACCTTGCCACCAATTCGGATTATAACGGAACGGATGAATACGTATTGACCAACGCGGGGCTTACCACGTTACCCACAGGGATTACGAGCGCGAGCTTGAACGGCGTAGCTTTGACGGTTGCGGACGGACAATTACCCGACGTTACCATGCATTACGTCAAGAAGTTTGAAGAATATGGTAAAACCCGTGAAACCTATATGGAGATCTTGGTAGGCACAACGAGTATTGTGAGTAAAAAAGCTGACCAAGCGCCTTTGACTTTGGTGGTAAAAACGGCAACGGAAACGATTGAGTTTACGAATTTGTTTGTTTGCACCGACGTAATACAAGTCGCTTCGGATTTGGAGAGATTTGAAGTACGGGATTTGGCAAACGCAGAAACTCAGAATAACGACGGGTATTACGTAATGACGAATAATATCGACGCAAGCGCATTGAATTTTGCGCATCAACGTGATATATACAACCCGTCGCACCGTTTTGTTGGTGCGTTTGACGGTAGGGGATATACGATTTCCAATTTGGACGTAGGCGGAGTTTATACGGGCGGCTCGAATCCCGTGAAACCTTGCGGACTGTTTGGGAATCTGTACGGCGCGGATATCTTGAATGTTGGGTTTGTTAACGTATCGGCGGAAGGCGGAAGCGTGCTGGGTTCTCATAATTCCAACATTGGAACGGGATTCTGTACAACGGCAGGTTCTTTGCAGTATTCGGAATCTATTTATCCCGCTAAAATGTCCAACGGATACGCGTATGCGTCCACGCGGATTGAAAACGTATACATTCAAGTTGCCGATAGCGTAACGTCTTTGAAAGGCGCGTTGAGCCCCACGATGAACGATTACAATTTCCTGCAAAACGTTGTTGTGGAATGGAATCCTACCAACGCGGCTGCGTTGAGCGCGGGGTACGGCTCGCTTGTAGGCGTCGGAACTACTTGGAACGATGCGAATAAACCCAAGAGAGAGAATATCGTTGTACTCAGTAGCGTACAACTGAACAACGACATGGCGACCTGCTCGGGCGTAGCGGCGTACGCGAACAGAGCGACGATGGAAAGCCAAAATACGGCTTCGTTGGAAGGCTTCGTTACGTATTGGACAACGACAAGCAACTCCCCTGTTTGGAAAACGGCGAATTGGCAGCAAAACAATTAAAAACGTTATATCTTTGCAGTAACAAAGTGGCCACTTGTCAAGCGAGTGGCTACTTTAAGGCAAAGGAATTTCAAAGGCACAAAGAGTTGGAAATATTGAAAAAGGCAAAGAGTTAAAATGGATTATTTTCTTTTGGTAGTAGTTATCTTTTTAGCCTACATACAAAATATTTTTATAAAACAAGGGAATAAAAAAACACAAGAACATGCAAACGCCAACGTTGTTTTTTTGTTTTTCGAAGTCTTAGCCGCAACGGTATTTTTAGGGATATTGTTTCTATTTAAACTACATTTTTGCTGGACGACGTTTTTCTTCGCGATGGGTTTTGCCTGTTCCTTTTCCACTTGCATTTTTTTCTCTTATATGGCGATCAAAACGGGCTCGCTTTCGTTGAGCGCATTAATCTCGTCGTTTTCCATTATTATTCCGGCTTTATATAGCGCGATCGTCTTAGGGGAAAAGTTTACGGCGTGGGGGATTGTCGGGCTAATCCTGTTATTTGCGTCGTTTATTTTGGTCAATACAATCGAAAAGGACGCGAAATTCAATTTCAAATGGTTGATTTTCGCTATACTTTCTTTTTTAGGGAATGGGATTGGAAGTACGTTACAAAAAGCGCATCAAAGCAAGTTATTGGAGCAAGGCATACAAGCGAACGACTATGCGGTATGTTTTCAATTCTTTGCGATGTTAGCGGTAACGGTGATTTTTGGAGTTATGCTTTTGGCGAGCAAACCTAAGGATTTCAAACTCTTGGTGAAAAAGAGTGGAGCGTACGCTTCAGCGACAGGGGTAGCCAACGCAGGCTGTAATATTTTGATGTTGTTATTGGCAACGTCTTTATCGGGGGTCGTTTTATATCCGTCCGTATCGGCGGGGTTAATTGTGTTCACGTTTATCACGGCGCTGATTCTCTATAAAGAGCGGTTTACGAAATGGCAATATGTGGGATATGCTTTCGGCATCGCGTCCGTAATCTTATTAAGTATATAAAAATAAGTCAAGGGAAAAGTTATGGATTTTCAATTTAACAACGGTTTATATAATCATGACGACAATGGTCAACCCTATTCCATAGAAGTAGAAAAGGACAATCCGTATTATCATTTAAACGGTACGGTAAAAGAACAGGGTTATGGCTTGACGTTTAGTGGCGCAAGAGCGTATATTAACGTACCGAGCATTTCGGAGTTCGGTTTGCAGTTCAATTTAATGCACTATAAAAACGGTTGCGTTGGCATTAACGAAAACTTTGGGGTAGTGTTTGGGTACGACAGGCAAAACCGCACGGGATATCAACTGGATATTTCCGTATTAGCCAAGGGTGGAACGGAGATTGCATTATACGAAATCACGGGGGCATGTACGCAATTACTGAAAAAACAGGAGTACGAATTTGTTCGGGAATACGATAAAAAGTACGCTGTGGAGCTTGTGGTTGGTAACAAAAAAGTATTTTGCCAAATCGGGGATTGTACGTTTGAGTACGTCGTTAGAATGAAAAAAGGCAAAATCGGTTTTACGCGCGAAAACGCATTCCGAGAGATTTTCATTTCCGATTTACGTTTAGAAACGCAAGAAATTGAGCCGAAGAAAGTAGGCGAATACCACTTAGTACTCCCGCGGGATAACGGCGGGGTTTTGCCGTACAGTTTACACTTGACTTTATCTAAACTCGGCGAAGATATCACGCAAGTAGAATATACGTTCGGAGACGGGTTATACTCGCGCCCGCCTGCGGAGAAAGTGAACGGGGCGTGTTGGGCAACGATTTACGAAGAAATCACGGGGTTGTATTTCAAGCTGAACGACAGTAAACGTCTATATATCGACAACGGCACGTTCCGCGTATTGGACACGAATTACACGTCCAAGAGCAATACGAACGACGGAGGGGAATTGTCGGCGATCGACGGCGTATTGCAAACGTACCGCGCAGTATGTAACGTAAGGGAAAAGCCGTTTTCAGGCGCATTTTTATTGCAAAACGTAGACGAAATCAAGGAATTGTGCGTGGGTTATGAGCGCTTCGAGCAAATGTATGCCGAGTTGTACAAAGGAGCGCGGGAATTTATTTATGATAAAACGGGCGCTCTACTTTATAACGGCGAATCGTTAGACAACGAATTTACGGTAGCGGTAAGCTCGCCGTTAAACGAAGAATTGGCGGCGCAAATTCCTGTAACGGCGTATAACAGAGCGGATATTATACATCATTTACAAGGCAATCACTATTTTTATACTACGCAGGAAGCGGAGTTCCAAATCGACGTTCGAAGCGTACATGCTATTGACGATATTACGGTAAAGTGCATTTTGCAAGACGCATTTTTGAATCCGATTCGGGAATTGGACGGGTATACTAAGGAAAAGCCGTATACATATTCGGCGAAACCATGTAAAGCATACGGGGTCAAGATTCCCCCGCTTGCTTTGGGGGTATATCATTTGTCCGTAGAAGTATATTATTTTGGAAAACTCGTTAAAGAACATCATTCGGCGTTTGAAGTGCTGGATAAAAACAGCGATATGTCTCCGCAAGAAGCGAGCGGGTTGTTTCACGCGCACGTAGGAGATGGAGCGCCTTTGGGGGGGATTAACTTTGTGCCTGACCCTTGGTTTCCGATGGCGGATTGCAATATGCACCATTACGTAGACGTAGCGTTGGTTTTGCCGGGCGAAGCGGAAGAACGGCGCGCATGGGAAATTTACCCGCTTTTCAAAAGGAAGATTTTTGCGTGGATGAATAACCGTTGCGTGAATAAAGAAGATTTGGCTTCGGGCGCGACGTTAGATTGGGGGATTACGAAAAACGCGGATTATATCTATTCCCAACACGGCGGGCGGAATGAAAATCAATTATACGGACGGTACGATTTTTTTGTCTATCGCGTGGTGCGTAGTCAAATGTTGGATATGTTGGAAGAGTTCTTGTGCTTACATGAAGACGTTCGTAAACAAGCGGGTTTGGTGAACGTAAAAGAGAGATTTACATTAGAAGACTATCGCAACTTTATGTCGATTTCTTACGGATCGTTTATCGACTATTGCTTGCCGATTATAGCCGAAGATAATCGTAAGGAATGGTTAAAAGTCAAAGCGGTCAATTCCAAAGCCAAGCGTACGACCTACGGGCACACGAATCTGTATCTTTCGTCGTATACGAGCGTGTATTCGTCGCGTTGGTTTGGCGTAGACGCAACAAAAGCATACGAAAATGCGGACGGGTATTATCAATTTGAAGATTATCCGCACGTATGCGGGTATTCTACAACGCGCGGAGCGTGGACGGTAACGACGGCGAAGTTTTTAGATTCCCGTATACGGATATTCCCTGAATTATACGACGGATGGCGTGAAGGATGCCCGGACGCGGCGATTTGTCCTGCAAAACCGCCTATTGGATTGTTTACTTGCTATCCGTATATGTGCGTAACGCAAGTCTATGAATACATATTCAATACGCCCCATTATCGCTCGGATAAGGAAACGTATAGCTATTGGAAAGATTACGGGATTATGCTCTTTGCGGAGTATCTGATGTACAACGATCCGCAAGCCAAGATGGACGAATTCCTGTCTGCGTGGGGCAAAGCGATGGACAATCTTCCGATTGCGCCCCAAAAGGGCAGCGTGTTGCTGTATGAACTGACTTCCGACGACGACAGATTTGATAAAGATAAATTGTACGATGAATACTCGGGCGGGGATTACGGTTATAGCGGACATGCTATTCATAATATTAGCGATTCTGGTTTGGCGTATATGTATAAAGCGTTACGGGAAGGCGGATTGCCCGTAAGCGGCGCGATCGATTATGCTCGGTTGCAAGCTTTGAACCAAGAGAATTGCGACATGGTGGTGTTGCCGTCCCTTGCGAAAGCCGATGTAAAAGCAATAGACGCTTTACGGAAGTTGCATGCCAACGGCGTGCCCCTGATTGCAGTCCATAACGTAGACGGTTTAGAAGACGTATTTGGGGTAAAGGCGAACCGCCGTAAAAAACGCTTGACGTACTTAACGGACGGGGAATCGATAGAATATATTCAACCGTATGAAGTCGAATTGTATTACGACGTTGTAGACGGAGAAGTCTTGCTTTCCGCGGACGATCACACGCCGATTTTGATTCGGAAAGGGAATACGCTGTTGCTGAACGCGCCGATTTGTCAGGTAGGGATAGACAGTATGAAACATTTGGTCTATAATACGGCAAGCAATATTAGCGTATTGCTGGAACAAACGGTTACGGACTGTATGCGCGGATTTTCTACGGCAGGATATATAGCGGATAAGCGTTGCGGCGTAACGCCGTTTGTAAACAAACGCGGAGAAGATATCCTGTTACTTGTAGATTATTCGAAAGATTTGGGCGGGGCAAGTTATGAAAAGCCGATTTGGGTAACGGTAGAAATTCCTGAAAATACGTATTCCGACGCAGTAGGCATTTATGGTTACAAACAAGTAGGGAAACGTATGAAAAACGGAAAACTCTCGGCAATTTCCGTGGAGTTGTTGCGGCAACAATCGGTTTTGTTGAAGCTTATAAAATAAAAAGGAGTATAGCATGTATACGATTAAAGAATTTTACGGAGAAGAAGCGTTACAATTTCGCCAACTGATGTGTATTATGTTCCGTTGGAAAAACGAACAGTTAAGCAATCCTGAAGAATTTAAAAAGGAACTTGTAGAGATTGATAAAGACCAAGAAGACGGCTTTTTCCGTATGGGCGCGTTTGCGG
>JAFVRU010000182.1 GCA_017504065.1 Clostridia bacterium | reverse complement strand
GTCGATCGTATTCAAATACCGCGCGGGAATGATTACGTCCGTATCGACGTTATCTCCGTATTGAATCGCTTTTCCGTTGAATTTCATACTTCTTACTCCTTTGCTTTACAACACTTGCGACGGCTCGGCAATCTTCCCTGCGATCGCGCTTGCCGCAGCTACCGCGGGGGAAGCCAAATACACTTCCGAGTTCACGTCGCCCATGCGCCCGACAAAATTCCGATTGGTCGTTGCGACGGCGCGCTCTCCCGCTGCCAAAATGCCCATATATCCGCCAAGACAAGGCCCGCAAGTGGGCGTGGAAACCACGCAGCCCGCTTCGATAAAGATCTTCAAAAGCCCGTTCTCCATCGCTTTCAAATAAATGTCCTGCGTTGCGGGAATGATGATCGCGCGAACGCGTTTCGCAACTTTTTTTCCCTGCAAAATCTTCGCCGCTTCTTCCAAATCCTTATAATGCCCGTTCGTGCACGACCCGATCACCACTTGATCGATCTCCACGTCCCCGATCTCGTCGAACGTTTTCGTGTTTTCAGGCAAGTGCGGGAACGCTACGGTGGAGCGAATTTGGCTCAAATCGATCTCATACGTCTGTTCATAAACCGCGTCTGCGTCCGCTTTATACGCTTTATACGCGCGGTCGGAATGTTCTCGAACGTACGCTTCCGTTTGTTCGTCTACTTCGAAAATTCCGTTCTTCGCGCCCGCTTCGATCGCCATATTTGCGATCGTCAAACGGTCGTAAACCGTCAGACTCTTGACTCCGTCTCCCGTGAATTCCATGGATTTATACAACGCGCCGTCCACGCCGATTTTGCCGATGATGTGCAAAATTACGTCTTTTCCCGACACGTATTCGTTGAGTTTTCCTTTCAGTACGAATTTGATCGCCGCAGGGACTTTGAACCAAGCCTTGCCCGTCGCCATACCGCATGCCATATCCGTCGAGCCGACGCCCGTCGAAAACGCGCCGAGCGCGCCGTACGTGCAAGTATGCGAGTCCGCGCCGATCACGACGTCGCCGGGCACAACCAAGCCCTTTTCGGGGAGCAACGCGTGCTCGATTCCCATTCTACCTACGTCGTAAAAATGCGTAACGTCGTGTTCGTTACAAAAATCACGGCACATTTTACATTGCACCGCCGCTTTAATATCCTTGTTCGGAGCAAAATGGTCCATGACCATCGTTACTTTTTCCTTGTCGAATACGGTTTTCGCACCGATCCGTTCAAACTCACGAATCGCGACGGGCGACGTAATGTCGTTCCCCAATACCCGATCCAAACTCACGAGTACCAGCTGTCCCGCTTCTACCGACTCCAACCCTGCGTGCGCCGCAAGGATTTTTTGCGTCATTGTCATTCCCATAATCTTTTTTCCTTTTCCGTTGTTCCCGCAAAAAGTTTCCGCTCCGCCTGACGGCGCAGCGAAAACCGTAATGAAGAACGTTTTATTTATTGATGATCGCGCCTTTATCTGCGGAGCTCACCTGCGCCGCGTAGCGTTTCAAATACCCCGAAACTTCTTTCTTTTTCAGGGGCGTTTCCGCTTTGCGCTTGGCAAGTTCTTCCGCGGAAACTTTCCATTCGATCTTATAATTCGGGATATCGATGGAAATGATATCCCCGTTGCGAACGTACGCGATCGGTCCACCCGAAACGGCTTCGGGAGAAACGTGCCCGATCGACGCGCCGCGCGTCGCGCCCGAGAACCGTCCGTCTGTGATGAGCGCTACGTCCTTGTCCAAACCCATACCCGCAATCGCGGACGTCGGCGAAAGCATTTCGCGCATACCCGGTCCGCCCGCAGGCCCTTCATAGCGAATGACGACGACGTCGCCCTTTTCGATCTTACCGCCGTAGATCGCCGCTATACATTCTTCTTCGCTTTCGTAGACTTTCGCAGGTCCTTCGTGTACGAGCATTTCACTCGCCACAGCCGCCCGTTTGACTACGCAACCGTCGGGCGCAAGGTTACCGCGAAGCACCGCGATTCCGCCCGTTTTTCCGAACGCGTTTTCGGGCTTGCGAATGACTTCTTCGTCGAGATTGACTACCCCGTCGAGATTTTCTTTCATCGTCTTGCCCGTGCAAGTCATCACCGACGTATCGATAAGACCGAGCGTTTCGAGCTCTTTCAAAACCGCGTGTACGCCGCCCGCTTCGTTGAGATCTTCCATATACGTCGGACCTGCGGGAGCGAGATGGCACAAATTGGGCGTCTTTTCGCTGATCGCGTTGACTTCGTCCAAATCGAACGGCACGCCGCATTCGTTTGCAATCGCAGGCAAGTGCAGCATACTGTTCGTCGAACAGCCGAGCGCCATATCCGCCGTAATCGCGTTCTTGATCGCCGCCGCCGTCATAATATCGCGGGGGCGGATATTCTTGCGGACGAGTTCCATAACTTGCATACCCGCGTGCTTCGCAAGCTCGATCCGCGCGGAATACACCGCAGGGATCGTACCGTTCCCACGCAAACCCATACCGAGCACTTCGGTCAGGCAGTTCATCGAATTCGCCGTATACATACCCGAACACGAACCGCAGGTAGGACATACCTTGCGCTCAAATTCGGTGAGTTGTTTTTCGTCGATCTTACCCGCGGTATACGCGCCGACCGCTTCGAACATACTCGAAAGCGAGCGTTTTTTGCCGTTCACCCGCCCTGCGAGCATCGGTCCGCCGCTAACGAAAACCGTCGGAATATTCAACCGCGCCGCCGCCATCAAAAGTCCGGGTACGTTCTTGTCGCAGTTGGGGATCATGACCAAACCGTCGAACCCGTGCGCCAAAACCATCGCTTCTGTGGAATCGGCGATGAGATCGCGGGTTACGAGCGAGTATTTCATACCCGTATGCCCCATGGCGATCCCGTCGCAAACGGTGATTGCGGGGAACATAATCGGCGTTCCGCCCGCCATCGCCACGCCGAGCTTGACCGCTTCGGCAATCTTGTCGAGATTGATATGCCCCGGCACGATTTCGTTATACGAACATACGACGCCGATCAAGGGTCGAGCCTGTTCTTCTTCCGTCAAGCCCAACGCGTGGTACAAGGATCTGTGCGGCGCGTTTTGAAAGCCGTCTACTATCTTTTCTTTTACCATAATTTCGTCCTTTTTACGAAGTTAGTTGTTGATGAATTTTTCTTCGTCCGCCCAGCTATACAGCTTGCGGATATCTTTCCCGACGACTTCGGACGGGTGCTCCGCCGCGATCTTCCGCATCGCGTTGAAATGCACTTGCGAACCCGCGTCCGACATATCGAGCAGGAATTCTTTCGCAAACGTACCGTCTTGAATATCTTTCAAAACTTTCTTCATCGATTTCTTCGTTTCTTCCGTGATGATCTTCGGTCCGGTTACGTAGTCGCCGTATTCCGCCGTGTTGGAAATGGAATAGCGCATGCCTTCGAACCCGCTTTGATAGATCAAATCGACGATGAGCTTCATTTCGTGAATACATTCGAAGTACGCGTTACGGGGATCGTAGCCCGCTTCTACGAGCGTTTCAAAGCCCGCTTGCATCAACGCGCAAACGCCGCCGCAAAGCACCGCTTGTTCGCCGAACAAGTCCGTTTCCGTTTCCGTACGGAAGTTGGTTTCCAAAACCCCTGCGCGCGCGCCGCCGATTCCGAGCGCATACGCAAGCCCGATTTCGAGCGCGTCGCCCGTCGCGTCCTGTTCCACCGCGATCAAGCAGGGCACGCCTTTGCCGACTTGGTATTCGCTACGAACGGTATGCCCGGGGCCTTTCGGCGCGATCATGATGACGTTGACGTTCTTCGGGGGCTTAATGCAGCCGAAATGGATATTGAATCCGTGCGCAAACGCCAACGTTTTGCCTTCGGTCAAGTTGGGTTCGATACTTTCTTTATAGAGCTTGGCTTGCTTTTCGTCGTTAATAAGGATCATGATGATATCCGCAACTTTCGCCGCTTCCGCGCTCGTCATAACCTTCAAGCCTTGTTTTTCCGCTTTCGCCCAGCTCTTGCTGCCTTCGTAGAGCCCGACAACGACGTTCACGCCCGAGTCCTTTAAGTTGAGCGCGTGCGCGTGGCCTTGCGAGCCGTAGCCGATAATCGCTACGGTCTTGCCGTTCAATTTGTTCAAATCGCAATCTTGTTGATAAAAAATTCTCGCCATAATATTTTTCCTTTCCTTTTATAATTTTTTTATTTTTTTGCTGAAAGCTTTACTTTTTTTCGCTTAAAAGCGTTTTCGTACCGCGGTCGAGCGCTACGACTCCCGTTCGGCACATTTCCAAAATCCCGAACGGTTCCATGAGTTTCACGAACGCGTCGATCTTGGACGGTACGCCCGTTACTTCGATACACATGCCGTCTGCGGAATAATCGATTACGCTCGCGCGGAATACGTCCACCGCCGTCATAATCTCGCTACGGTTTTGCGATTCGTTGCGGACTTTGAGCATCATCAGCTCCCGCTTGATCGAATCTTCTTCCAAAATCTCGACTTTCTTAACGACAACGAGCTTATACAGCTGATTGATCATCTGCTCGCAGCCGTCGCCGTCCATACAAATCGTGATACGGGAGTACTTCGGGCTTTCCGTTTCCCCCACCGTCAAGCTGTCGATGTTAAAGCCGCGACGAGTGAACATACCCGTTACCCGCGTCAATACCCCCGCTTGGTTTTCTACGTATACCGCAATAATCGTCTTTTTCTCACTCATAATTTCTCTCCTTTACCGTACTTTCGTAATGATATCGTCGATCGCGCCGCCAGGGGGCAACATCGGAAGCACGAATTCGTCCTTGTCGATACGCGCGTCGATGACTACGGGTCCGTTCGCTTGTAACGCTTCGTTGAACGCGCGTTTGAAATCGATCGGCGTTTCCACGAGATAGCCTTTCGCCCCGAACGCTTCCGCGAGCTTAACGAAATCCGTTTTCCGATCCAGCACGGTGTTCGAATACCGTTTCCCGAAAAACAGCGTTTGCCATTGCCGTACCATACCCAACACGCCGTTGTTCATCAGTACGATCACGACGGGGATTTTATAGGTTACCGCCGTAGCCAATTCGTTCAAGTTCATTCCGAAGCTGCCGTCGCCCGTGATGAGTACGACGGGATCTTTCGTCGCTACGTACGCGCCCATTGCCGCGCCCAAGCCGAAGCCCATCGTGCCCAAGCCGCCGCTCGACACAAATCTTCTCGGTCCGTCAAATCGAACGTACTGCGCCGTCCACATTTGGTGCTGCCCAACGTCCGTCGCGATCACCGTTTTCGCGGGTTTGTTCGCGTTGATGATCTCAAATACCTGCTTGGGCGTCAAAGCTGCCGTGGAAGCCGCCGCGATTTCTTCTTCGAAACGGAGTTCTTCCGCTTTGAGCTCACGAACCTGATACAACCAATCGGAGTGTTCGGCTTTGTCGCATTTTTCGACAATGCGTTTAAACGAATCTTCCACGTCCCCGACCAAACCGAGATCCACGCGCACGTTTTTATTGATTTCCGCGTAATCGGGGTCTAATTGAATGATCTTGCTCTTTTTCGCAAATTTTGCAACGTTCCCCGTTGCCCGATCGCTAAACCGCACGCCGATCGCCAAAATCAAATCGGCTTCGTTTTGCGCCATCGACGAAGCGTAATGCCCGTGCATGCCTTGCATACCCAAGAACCGTTCGCTCGTTTCGGGGATCGCCGACAAGCCCATAAACGAACACCCGATCACCGCGTCGATCTTTTCCGCGAACGCGACGATGTCTTCGCCCATACCCAAGCCCGCAGCGCCGCCGCCGACGTAGATATACGGTCGCTTACATTCCGCAAGGAGTTTCGCCGCTTCGTCGATCAGGGCTTCCTTGACTTTGGGCAAGGGAGTCTTTTCCGTAACCGCCTGCGGTTCATACTCGTACGTGCCCACCTGTACGTCTTTGGGAATATCGACAAGTACGGGTCCCGGTCTGCCCGATTTCGCGATACGGAACGCTTCGCGGATCGTATCCGCAAGATCTTCGATCCGCTTGACGAAATAGTTGTGCTTGGTGATCGGCAGCGTAACGCCCGTGATGTCGATTTCTTGGAAGCTGTCTTTCCCGATCAACGAGTTGGGCACGTTGCCCGTGATCGCAACCATGGGAATAGAGTCGAGCATCGCCGTAGCGATCCCCGTTACCAAGTTGGTTGCGCCCGGTCCGCTCGTCGCGATACAAACGCCGACCTTGCCCGTCGCGCGGGAGTACCCGTCCGCCGCGTGCGACGCGCCCTGTTCGTGCGCGGTCAATACGTGATTGATTTCGTCCTTATATTCATATAATGCGTCGTAGATATTGATGACTTGTCCGCCGGGATACCCGAATACGTCGGTTACTCCCTGTTCGATCAAAGTCCTTACCAAAATTTGCGCGCCTTTTAATTGCATAATCTTTCTCCTTATTCGTAATTTCCTTTATACGTCGAGCATACGGTTCACAGCAGATACAAGCGCCCGAATGGACGACGTCATAATGTCCGTGTGTACTCCCGTACCCCAATACGTTTTGCCTGCGCTTGAAATGCAGACGTAGGACGCGGCTTTCGCCGTCGCCTTTTCTTCCAACGCGTGTTCGACGTAGCTCTCCAACACGTATTCCAGCCCCGTAACCTTTTGGATCGCGCTCGAAATACAGTTGAGTCGCCCGTTTCCTTCCACTTCCACCGTTTGCGTTTTGCCTTTATAGTACACGTCGATCACGCCTTTGACGAGCTCCGCCGACGTTTCTTCGTACCGCGCGTTGACGATACTCAAACGGTTGTGTAAATTGACGAAATCCCGCGTGAAAATCTCGTAAACTTCCTGCGGCAACAATTCCCTGTGCTCGTGATCGGAAATGCTCTTGACGTGATACCCGAATACTTCCCGCATCTTTGGCGGCAACACGAATTTGAACTGCGTTTCGAGAATGTAACCGATCCCGCCCTTGCCCGATTGGGAATTGATGCGGATAACGTCCGCTTCGTACACTCTGCCGACGTCGGCAGGGTCGATGGGCAAATAGGGTACGGTCCAAGTATTCGCTTCCTTTTCTAAACGGTATTTCATGCCCTTCGCGATCGCGTCTTGGTGCGAGCCGCTAAACGCCGCGAATACGAGCTGTCCGCTATACGGCTGCCGTTCGCCCACTTTCATACGCGTTACTTTTTCGTACGTTTTCGTGATGGCGGGCAAGTCGGAAAAATCCAGCTTGGGATCTACGCCCTGCGAATACATATTGAGCGCCAACGTAATGATATCGACGTTCCCCGTCCGCTCGCCGTTCCCAAACAGCGTGCCTTCGATCCGATCCCCGCCTGCAAGCAAGCCCATTTCGCTGTCTGCCACGGCGCAACCGCGATCGTTGTGCGGGTGCAGGGAAATGACGACGTTCTCCCGATTTTTTAAATTCTTGCACATGTACTCCACTTGATTCGCGTACACGTGCGGCATCGAATGGGATACCGTTACGGGCAAATTGATGATCGTCTTATCCGTCGGAGTCGGCTGCCAAATATCGAGCACCGCGTTACAAACTTCTGCCGCGAATTCGGGTTCTGTGCCCGTAAAGCTTTCGGGGGAGTACTCGAAAATGATCTTCCCGTCCGCCTTTTCACGGTATTCTTTGCAAAGCTTCGCGCCGAATACGGCGATGTCGACGATCTCTTGTTTCTCCCGCTTAAAAACCTGCTCTCTTTGCGCGACCGACGTCGAATTATACAAATGCACGATCGCGCGCTTCGCGCCTTTCAAGGCTTCGAACGTCTTGGCGATAATATGCTCTCTCGATTGCGTCAAAACCTGAATGGTTACGTCGTCGGGAATCAAATCCTGTTCGATAAGCGTACGACAAAATTCGTATTCCGTCTCGCTCGCCGCAGGAAACCCGATTTCGATTTCCTTGAACCCGATTTTGCAAAGGAGTTTGAAAAATTCCAGCTTTTCTTCCAAGCTCATGGGAATAATCAACGCTTGGTTGCCGTCCCGAAGATCCACGCTACACCAAACGGGCGGTTTTTCGATATAGGATTTTTTCGTCCAATCCATCGTTACGCCCTGCGGTTCGAAATATTGTTTTACGTATTTTTGACTGTTTTTCATACTATTTCCCTTATTGGAATATCCGCGTTTCCATTGCCGAAACAACAAAAAATCTCTTTTACACCAACACGTCGCCATTTTTGCAACGCATTTATGTAAAAGAGACGAAGATATTCTCCGCGGTACCACTCTATTTGACGGCGTTCGCCGCCCGCTCACGTCTTTTTCAAGACTTCCCGATAACGGGGGAGTCCGTCCGAATCTACTTGGCTTTTCGCCGTTCTGTCGGAAGCTCGGGGAGGAGCTATATTCCGTAATTCCTTATCGGCTCGCACCAAGCGCCGACTCTCTGTAAAGGTGGGTTACGGATTTCTTTCCCGTCATAGCCTTTTATTTTCAACGGTTTCCGTTGTTTTCACACGAATATTCTAAATTGTTTCTATTTTAACCGTTTTTTTCGGTTTTGTCAAGTATATATTATAATATTTATAATATATTCTTTTTTTTCCATCATTTTACAGGGGATATACCCAACCGAACGGATCGTCCGTCTTGCCCCATTGGATTCCCGTCAGCACGTCGTACAGCTTTTGCGTGAGCGCCCCGATCTTTCCGTTGTTGATCACGTATTCCTTATCTCCGTACGCAAGCCGCCCGATCGGAGATACCACCGCCGCCGTGCCGCAGCCCCAAGCTTCTTCCAGCTTCCCGCTCTCCATAGCGGAAACAA
The DNA here is from genome assembly GCA_017504065.1 of Clostridia bacterium. Classification (GTDB taxonomy): domain Bacteria; phylum Bacillota; class Clostridia; order Christensenellales; family Borkfalkiaceae; genus Scatosoma. Next base: position 22,088 of record JAFVRU010000182.1, on the reverse strand, counting down.
GCTCGTCTACCGAAAGCAAACGCTCGCTGACTTCATAACCCATGGATTTTAATACTTCGATACAGCTCTTGCGCGTAATCCCGGGCAAAATCGAGCCCGTGAGCATGGGCGTTACGATCTCGTCGCCGATTTTGAACATGACGTTCATCGCGCCCACTTCTTCGACGTATTTGCGTTCCACGCCGTCCAGCCACAGCACTTGCGAATAGCCTTTCTTCACCGCCCGTTCGCCCGCGCGGGTACTTGCCGCGTAGTTCCCGCCGCATTTAGCGTAGCCCGTGCCGCCGCGTACCGTACGCACGTCTTCCGATTCGATCATGATCCCGACGGGATTGATCCCTTCCGCATAGTAGCTCCCGCTCGGCGACGCAATGAGCATAAACGTCGCGCGGTGTACCGCATGCACCCCAAGCGTTTCGTCGTTCCCGAACAAAAACGGACGCAAGTACAGCGAAGTCCCGAACGAACGGGGCACCCATTTTTCTTCCGTTTTCACGAACGTTGTCAAAATTTCCAACAAATCGTTTTCATCGATTTCAGGCAAACTCATTCGCTCCGCCGAACGGTTCATACGTTTCACGTTCTCCATCGGTCGGAAGAGTTGCACTCCCCCGTCCGCGCGGCGGTAAGCTTTCAAGCCTTCGAAAATCTCCGCCCCGTAATGTAATACGGTGGACGCGGGATGTAGGGAAATTCTCCCGAACGGCACGATTCGCGCGTCGTACCAACCCCTGCCAGATTCGTAATCCATAATAAACATGTGATCGGTGAATACTTTCCCAAACCCGAGTTTTTCTTCGGGCGGCATTTCGCTCGGCGTCGCCGTTTTCGTGATCTTGATTTCCATATCCGTTCATCTCCCGTTCCGATATGCGTTTTTTTAATCGGAAAACCTTTTTCGATCTATCTTTTCGATCGAATATTATATAATATGATAGCACACGAAAAAGAGAAAGTCAACGTTTTCCGCGTGAAAAACGTTGACTTTTTTGGATTTTTTTACAATTTTTATTCTTGCGCGGCTTGCGCTTCCGCTTCTACTGCCGCTTCTTCCGTTTCTTCTTCGACCAAATCTTGCGCAAACTCCGCATTCAAATCGTCGTACACCGAAAGGAGCGGCGCGACTGCTTTGCCTTTTTTACGGTCGAAATAGTTCTTGGTGATCTTCACGACCAAACCGCTCATCAGCACGAGCCCGATCAAGTTGGGGAGCGCCATCAAGCCGTTTGCGGTATCCGAGATCGCCCAAGCGAGTTCGCCGTCGATGACCGCCGAAACGATGACGAGCAACACGTACAGGACTTTAAAAACCGTTCTCGCAATTTTTCTGCCCGTATCGCCCGTCTTACGGAACAGGAAATCCACCGATTTTTCCCCGTAGTACGACCACGCCAAAATCGTGGTGAATGCGAACAGCGGAATGATCGTCGAGTACACGATTTCCCCGAACAAGCCGAACACGTCTTTGAACGCGAGCATGGATACGGTCGTATCCGCAAGCCCGCTCATATACAACGTTTCTTGCGACGTGCTGACCAGCACGACAAGCGCCGTCAAAGTACAGATGACAAAGGTGTCGAAAAAGACTTCGAAAATACCCCAGAAGCCTTGTTTTACAGGCTCACGCGTTTCCGACGCGCTGTGCGCGATTACCGACGAGCCCAAGCCCGCTTCGTTGGAGAATACCCCGCGCGCCAAGCCTTTTTGAATGATTTGCGCAAACGAATACCCGACTACCCCGCCGACTGCGGCTTCGAATTCGAACATATTCGAAAAGATCATCGCGAACGCGCCGCCGATCGCGGTAACGTTGGCGAAAATGACGACGAGCGCCATCAAAATAAACAGCAAAGACATGAACGGAACGAGAATGGACGTAACCCTGCCTATGCTTTTGATCCCGCCGAGCACGATGAGCGCGAGTACCGCCGCTACGGCAATCCCCACGATCAAAGCGATCGTTTTGCTGTCGCCTGAAACGACTTCTTGGAAAGTGGTCGAAATTTTATTCGTTTGTACGCCGCTCATACCAATTGCCGCGAACGTACAGAACACCGCCGCCATTACGCCGAGAATTTTCCCGAACGTTTTGAGCGCCGCGCCGCCCTTGCCTTTGACGTTTCGACCGATCCCTTCGGAAAGATAGTACGCAGGACCGCCCGAGAAATCCCCGTCGGTTTCCTTTTTACGGAAGAACAGACCGAGTACGTTTTCGGCGTAGTTGGTGATCATGCCAAAGAACGCGGAAATCCACATCCAGAACACAGCGCCAGGTCCGCCCGTCATGATCGCGGACGTTACGCCGACGATGTTTCCCGTACCGACCGTACCCGAAATCGCCGTCGCGAACGCTTCGAACTGCGAAATGGATTTTTCGCCTTTTTTGCCTTTATGTCCGCCTTTTTTGCCGATACTCTTGACCGTCGGCACAATCGTTTCGCCAACCGACGTACCGAACTTGCGCACCTGCATTACCTTGCTTCGGATCGTGAGCACAAGCCCCGTTCCGAGAATGAGTATGATCATGGGCCAGCCCCAAACAATCTCGTTGAGCCAACCGTTGCCCTTTTCAATGGCATTGATGATCTTGTCCCACATAAAAATATCTCCTTCGCCCGAAAATCGGGCTTTTCAAAATTTGTACCCAATTCGACTACGGAGATAAAAAAGCGGAGTGATTTATCAAAAATCACCCCGTACAAAGTCTTATAGTTTTCCCACGCGCGGAATTCCGCTCTTTTCTTACGTGCGAAAGCAATTACTCTGTCCTTTTGCCTGAGAGATTAGACGTTTCCGTCTTTGCCCCTTCGGCACCCGTTTTTCGGGATTCTCCGGAGTGCTATCAAATTGCAGTTCCCGATCTTTCGATCACCTGAGAGATTCGCTCCTTCGGTCGGACCTACGTCCGTCTCCTGCAACCGTCGTATAGCGTTTGCTTGTGTAATAGATTATCATATACGCTCAAAAATGTCAACGGTTTCGGCAAGCCTTTTCATTCTTTTTTGAAAAAATTCCCCTTTCCGCAAAATTTCCACATTCAATCGTTGGCTTTTTTCGCGCGGGTATGGTATAATACACTTGCACAATAGTATAGTAAGGAGACGGATTATGATAAAAAAAACGTATTCGTTTGAAAAAGACGGACGGGTGAACGACGTATATACCCTTTCCAACGCCTGCGGAGCAAAAGTGGACGTACTCACGTACGGCGCGCGTCTCTGCCGTATTTTTATGCCCGATCGGAAAGGCAAGCTTGCCGACTGTTTGGTCGGTTGCGCAAAGCCGGAAGATTATTATGACGACAACCCCTATTTCGGGGCGACGATCGGTCGCTACGGCAATCGGATCGGCGGAGCAAAATTCACGCTCAACGGGCAAACGTACGTCTTGGAAGCGAACGAAGGCGCGCATTGTTTACACGGCGGCGTTTCGGCAAGCTTCGATAAACAAATTTGGGACGCGAGGATCGAAAAGGACCGTTTGGTCTTATCCCTGTTTTCCCCCGACGGAGCGGGCGGCTTCCCGGGCAACCTGCAAGTAACGCTCTACGTTTCGCTCACGGAAGAAAACGAAATCGTGTTGGAATATCAGGCTACGACGGACAAAGACACCGTTTGCAACTTGACCAATCACGCCTATTTCAATATCGGACAGCAACCCACCGTGCTTGGTCACGAATTGATGATCAACGCGCGGAAGATGACTCCCGTGGACGACGAACTCATTCCCCACGGCGAAACGGTCAACATCGACGGCACGCCGTACAGCTTCCTGTTCCCCAAACCGATCGGGCAGGATCTTTCGTCCGACGCGGCGCTCATTCGGCGTTGTAACGGCTACGATTTCAACTACTGTTTGGATCGGATCGGGCGTGGGTTGGAGCTCTGCGCGAGCGTCTACGACCCCGAATCGGGCAGAAAAATGGACTGTTATACGACGTTGCCCGGCTTGCAGTTATACACGGCGGGTTCGACGGGCTCGTTCCAAGGCAACGGGAAAAAGAAGTACGGCAACCATTGCGCGCTGTGCTTGGAAACGCAAGGGTATCCCAACTCCCCCAACTGTCCCGAATATCCGTCCACCGTTTTGAAAGCGGGCGAAAAATACCACGAAATCACCACGTATAAATTCTCTGTAAAATAACGTCAGGAAAGCAATTATGTTCAAAGCTCTTTTAACAAAATGCAAAGAAGCCGTCGTATCGGTTTTGCCCGTTACGCTGATCGTGCTATTCTTGAATTTTACTCCGCTCGTGGATTTCTCCACGAAAGAAGTACTCGTCTTTTCCGTTTCCGCGGTCGCGCTGATTATCGGAATGGCGCTATTTAATCTCGGCGCGGATATCGCAATGACCCCGATGGGCGAACAAATCGGGTCGAGTATGGCGAAATCGGGGAAATTCAAGACGCTTTTGCTCGTTTGCTTCGTCATGGGCGTGTTTATCACCATTGCCGAACCCGACCTTTCCGTGTTGGCTTCGCAGGTAAAAGACGTGTTGAACGGCACGACGCTCACCCTGTCTATCGGTTTGGGCGTAGGGCTTTTCCTTGTGCTGGGGGTAGTCCGTATCGTGTTCCGTTTGCAACTTTCCGCGCTACTCACCTTCTTCTATATGACGCTGTTCGCGCTCGTTTCGCTGGTACTTATTCGCGGGAACGAGAGCTTTTTACCGCTTGCGTTCGACTCCGGCGGGGTAACGACAGGCCCGATCACCGTGCCCTTTATCATGGCGCTCGGCGTCGGCGTAGCCGCCACGCTCGGCAATAAACGCAACCGTGAAAACAGCTTCGGGTTCATCGCGCTTTGCTCCATCGGTCCGATCCTTGCCGTTATGTTTCTCGGCATTTTCGCGGACGGGGACGTGTCGTATTCGCTCCCCGATTATTCGATGGAATCGCATTTGAGCTCGCTCGGCTCGACCATCGGGCATACCTTAAAGGAAGTGTTTATCGCGCTTGCGCCGATCGTCGCGTTCTTCTTTATTTTGCAATTTATCTTTATGAAGCTGCACAAAAAACGGATTCGCCAAATCGTCGTCGGAATTTTTTATACCTTCTTCGGTTTGGTCATCTTCCTTTCGGCGGTATCCGTCGGGTTCATGCCCATCGGCTTTAAAATGGGTACGGAGCTCGCCGAGCAAAACTCCGCCGTGCTCGTCGCGGTAGCGTTTGTCATCGGGTTTGCCGTCGTACTCGCCGAGCCTGCGATCCACGTTTTGAAAAAGCAAGTCGAAACGATTACGGGCGGCGCGATCAGCAAACGCGCAATGCTCGTTGCGCTCTCGGTCGGCGTTGGGATTTCCATTGCGTTGTCCGTGCTCCGCGCGATCTACGATTTCAGTATTTTATATTACGTTATCCCCGGATATTTCCTGTCGCTTGGGTTGTCTTTCTTCGTCCCGAAGATCTACACGGCGATCGCATTCGACTCCGGCGGGGTAGCAAGCGGGCCGATGACGTCCACGTTCATTTTGCCCTTCCTTGTCGGCGTTTGCGCCGTCTTGCAGGGCGAAAGTAAGATCCTGCTCGACGCGTTCGGGCTGGTGGCAATGGTAGCAATGACGCCGCTGATCACCATTCAAACGCTCGGTTTTAAGGCGGTTGCGACCAAGAAAGTTAAAGAAAAGATTGCGATGAAACGCATTCTCAACGCCGACGACGAACAAATCATTCGGTTTATGTAAAAGGGGGGCAGGTATGGAAACAACGAAAAAAACAAGAAGAACCAAAAAGACTCCGTCTAGCGATTTCCGCAAACTCAAACTGCTCGTTACCGTCGTCAACCGCAACAAAACGGAATTCTACATGGACGTTTTAAGCGGCTTTGAAATCAATTTTCAAACCGCGGTATTGGCGCAGGGTACGGCGAATTCGGATACGCTGTATATGCTCGGGCTCGAAGATTCGGACAAGAGCGTCATTTTCAGCGTAGTACGGGAAGACGTGGCGACGGAAGCGTTACACGCGTTGGAAGAAAAATTCCACACGGTAAAACGCGGGAAAGGGATCGCCTTTACGATACCGATGTCGAGCGTAATCGGCGTTGCGATCTATCGGTTTTTAAGCAATTCGAGATAGGAGAGAAAAGAATATGGCTACGCAATTTTCACACGAAGCGATTTTTTGTATTGTAAACAGCGGGTACAGCGACGCCGTCATGGACGCGGCAAAGAAATTCGGCGCAAAAGGCGGTACGGTCATTAACGCGCGCGGTACGGCGAGCAAGGAAGCGGAAACCTTTTTCCATATCACCATCGAACCGGAAAAGGAAATCGTTATGATTCTCGTGCCTACGAAAATCAAAGACGACGTTTTGACGGCTTTGTATAAGGAAGTCGGGTTGGACTCGGCAGGACAAGGCATCGCGTTTTCCATGCCCGTAGACAGCGTTGTCGGCTTGGGCGACAACAACTAACCGCTATGGAAATGGTCCTTTTAACGGCGCTCGGCGTCGGCGGCGCAACGATTTTTGGAGCGGTTTTGGGTTTCTTATTTAAGAACCCGTCGCATAAATTCAACGACGTGATTTTGTCTTTCGCGGCGGGCGTTATGCTTGCGGCGACGGTCGTAGGCTTGTTGTTGCCGTCGTTGGAATACGGGAACGGCAAACTCGCCATTCTCGTTACGATCGTCGGATTGTTCTGCGGCGCGTTGTGCTTGAATTTGATTGACAAGCTCGTCCCCCACTTGCACAAGATCACGGGTCTGGATCAGGAAGCGCACCCTGAAAAAACCGCGAAGCTCAACAAAGTTCTATTGTTCGTGATCGCGATTGCGATTCACAACCTTCCCGAAGGGATCGCAGCCGGCGTGAGTTTCGGTACGGAAAACACGTCCCAAGCCCTGATTGTCGCAGGCGGGATCGCGCTCCAAAATATCCCCGAAGGCATGGTGATCATCGCGCCGATGATCGCGGCGGGCATGAAAAAACGCCGTACCTTTATCATCGCTTTGATGACGGGAGTCGTCGAAGTCGTGGGAACGCTGATCGGATATTTCGCCGTCAGTATTTCTACGGTGATACTCCCCTTTGCGCTCGCGTTTGCAGGCGGAACAATGCTCTACGTCGTCAGCGACGAAATGATCCCCGAAACGCACGCGCACGGCAACGAACGGAGCGCAACCTACGCGCTACTCGTCGGTTTTGCCGTGATGTTCGCATTCGATTTCTTTCTCGGTTGACGAGAAATTATAGCATTTTTAAGCCTGCTTGCAGGTAGGCTTTTTAGAAAATTTTAGGAGTTTTTTTTACTATGTCAAAAACGCATTACACCCCGACCAAGAGCGGATTCTCCATCAGCGGCAGCGCGGAGCTCTTTAACCGCACCCTTTACGGCTCGCATAAAAACGACGATAAGAGCGCGAAATTTTGTACGTTCGCGGGCGACGCGCCGCAATTTATGGGCGCAACGACGGACTTTGAAAAAAATCTCGTCAGTTTCTACGCCAAGTGCGGCACGCTGACGAGCGGACTCGCCCTGACCCCCGGTCAACGGGTCGGATTTTTCTATTCCGACGATATGGACATCAGTTCCCGTTGGTTTCACAATTCCGAAGATATTACGGCGGAATTCAAAAACGGGTGGATGGAATACGATCTTACGCAAATGTCGCCTTGGTTTCCCGACGTGCGGGTACGCATAGAAACGTACCCCCTGCTTCCCGACGACGGATTTTTGGTGCGGTATAAAATCACGACCGATCAACGGGTTTTGTTCGTTGCGGGCTTCGGCGGTTTGACCGATTATATCGGACGGTTTGAGTACAAGGACGAACACAAACGGTATTTCCATGCGAGCGATTGCCAAAAGAATACGGTCGAGTTGGGCAAAAACCGCGCCCTTGTTCGCCACCCCGACGGCTGCTCCATGCGGATCGCCACCAGCTTTGACGCCGACTTCCAAACGGGCTCGGCGCAGGCTTTGGAAAAACCGTATCCGAGCTCGTTTTTGAGCAGCTCGCCTGAAAACAGCGACGACGCGGTCGTAAAAATCTCCGCCGTGATCGAGCCGAACAAGACGCTCGACGGGTACATTCTCGTACTTCGGAACACGGATGAAAAGACTTTGGACGAATGGCTGAACCGCGCCGATCCCGTTCGGTATATCAAACAACAAATTTATGCAAAATTCGCGTGTATCGGTTTACATACGCCCGACAACGGGCTCGATTTAACGATCGCGCCTACCCTGATCGCGTTGGATTCGTCGTGGCATACGAACTCCTTCCATCACGGCGCGTTCGGGTATCACTCCCCGTTCTTGGGTTGGCGGAATTGGTACGCACCGACGGTGCTCGGTTGGAACGAACGGGTGGAAAAGACGATGGCGGCGCACTTGGGGCAGATGATCCGCAAAGCCGATGGCAAGGAACGCGTTTGGTTCGACGGTGGCAATCCCCGCGAAGGCGACGGCCCGTCGCAATACCATAGCATTGAAAACAGCACCGGCTATCTCCCCTATCTCTTGGGCGAAACGATGGCGTATTATAACATGCAGGAATGCGCGCTGGATATGATGCTCCACCATATCGAGTGGACGGGAAATCTCGAACTTGCGAATGAATATTTCGACGATTTCTGCGCCATGCTCGATTGGGAAGAACGCATTTTCGACCCCGACGACGACGGACTGTATCAAAATTTCTTGAATACTTGGATCTCGGACGGGCACGAATACAATGGCGCGGGTTGCGCGCAGGCGAGCGCGTATAACTACCGCGCAAACACCGTTATGGCGAAAATCGCGACCAAGCTCGGTCGTTCGAACGAGCTGTTTTTGAAACGCGCCGACAAAATCCGTCGCGCCGTGCAAGAAAAATTATGGATTCCCGAAAGCGGCGTGCTTGCCGAGTCCTTGGACACGATCGGGAATTGTTTGATTCACCCTTCCCCCGAGCTTTCCACCGCCTACTTGGCGATCGATTGCGGGATCGTGGACGATTTGCAAGCGTATACCGTGCTCCGCTACACCGAAACGGCGATCAAGAGCATTCGTACTACGGGCAGGAACGGGCGTTTGTCCTATTGCTCCACGTGGCTGCCCAAAAAATACTCCACCTACGGAATTTTCCCGTCGGAAAACGCGCACTTGGCGTTGGCGTATTTCAAAACGGGCTTAAAGGAAGCGGGGAACGAGCTTGTCAACGGGCTTGTGGACTGCTATTTCACGGGCAAGAATCCCGGCATGGCGGGGCACGTGCAATCTGCGCGCGGTACTGCCGACCTTGCCGATCTCGATTTCACCGACGTTTCGAGCACGTATTTGCGGCTCATGGTCGAAGGCTTGTTCGGAATCGGAATCAACACCCTTGACGGGCGCATTTCGATCGCGCCGAATTTCCCCGACGAGTGGGAACACGCAAGCTTGATCTTAAAAGATCTTTCTTTGCAATATCATAAACACGGACTTATGGAAGTCTACGACGTCTGCTGCGAACGGGCGGGCAAGAAATACTTCAAGCTTCCCATGCTCTCCGCGAGCGTAGAAGCCGTGCTTTTGGACGGCGAACCCGTCGCGTACGGAGTCCTTCCCGCGCCCAACCACAGCTTCTTGACGGTGGAAACGGAAAAGGCGGGGCGTTTGCAGCTCCGCGTTGCCTACGCCGAAAGCGAAAAACCCGTTTTGCGGTATGCGGAAACGGTGCTTGGCGGGAATGAAGTCGTATTCGAAGTCGTCGGCGGAGAAATCCTGTCCACCTACGATATTTGCGAATGCCTGGAAACTCTTACGGTTGTCGGGAATAAGGTTTATGCGAAAACCAAACCCGTCGCAGGCGATCACACCTTGTTTATCCGTGTGAAAAAGGACGATTTCGACGCGTATCTCGCCGCCGATTATACGATTGCGGAACGGGAAACGCCGAGCGAACCGATCCCCGACGGAACGTTCGAGCCGATGGATATTTCCGCGTTCTTCAACTGCAAAATGACGGAAGTTCATACGCAGGAATACATGACCCCCCGTCCGAAAGGCTACTCGATCGGCATGTTCCCGAACGGGCGTTACGCTTGGGAATGGAATCACCGCGGACACAATCAACTCTACGTGGACGATAGCGCGCTCCGCGCCGCCAACGGTTTGGTACGTACGCCGTCGGGAATCCCGTTCTATACGCCGTCGGAGCAAGAAAATTTGGCTTGCGTATCCATTTGGGACAACTTCCCCACGGCAACGACGATTCCGCTCGACGGCACGGGGAAAGAGCTTGCGATTTTGTTCGTTTCCACGACGAGCTCCATGCAAACGCTTGTGGAAAACGCGCGAATCACCGTTTCGTACGCCGACGGCACGACGGAGTCGGTCAAGCTCGTATACCCGATCAATATTGACGATTGGCTCGTACCCGCGTTGCAGACGAAGAACGAGATTTTCTATTTCAACGATTATAACCATGCGACGGTGCAACGCATTCGGTTGAATCCTGCAAAACAACTTGCGAGCGTGAAAATCGAAGCGATTGCCAACGAAGTGATTATCGGAGTTATGGGCATTAGCGTCAAACGGTAAGTCGGAAAATAAATACGGACGGAAGCGAGTATTGCTTCCGTCCTTTTTGATACAAACGCTCCGCGGAAATATCCCGCGGAGCGTTTGCTTATTGCTGTTTATTCTTCAAAATCATTAAAATATTCTTTATCGAAAAACTCTGATAAAGTTATCCCCGCGCCTTGACAAAAGGCTTTGATGGTGGATACTTTAGAACATTTCGTTCTTCCTTTCATCAAGTCATAAATCGCTGACGGCGATTTTCCACCGTTTAATGCTGTTTCACAGACATTTATATGCTTTTCTTTACAAATCTCCGCAATTCTTTTAATGATCGCTTCATTAACATTCATATAATCACCTTTTCATGGAGTTCCTTATAGGTATTCCACGAATTTGGTTTGGGTTTACGATTGTCCGTTAGCCTTTTATACAATCCCGTTATTCGTCAGTACGTCGGCGAGCTTTGCAAGCCGTTCGGGGGATAACGTTTCCCCGCGCGCTTTTTCGTCGATTTCCGCTTCCGACAAAATCCCTTTCGCCGTTTCCCTGTTCAACGAGAAGAAATTCACCAAATTGTTTTCCAGCGTCTTGCGCCTGTTCAAAAACGCGCACTTCACCGTTTGTCGGAACGCCCGCTCGTCCTTGACCGCAATCCTGCCCTTTTCAAAATCAATCTTCACCACAGCAGAATCCACGTTCGGACGGGGATAGAATAAATTCCGCGATACCCTTTTGACAATCTTCGCGCTCCCTTTCAAAGCGATCGCCGCCGTGATCGAGCCGTATTCAGGCGTGTTCTCTTTCGCGCAAAACCGCTCGGCGACTTCTTCCTGTACCATGATCGAAAGCCCCTGCGCTTTGTCGCTTTCTTCCAAGAGCTTGGTTACGAGCGGAGTCGTTATATAATAAGGTAAATTCGCAACGACCGTATACGGTTCGATTTCCGCTTCGAACGCTTTTAAGTCCATTTTGTTGAAATCGCGGAAAATGACTTCTACGTTGTCCAAACCCGCAAGCGTTTCCGCCAAGACGGGCTGCAAATCGCGATCGATATCGAATGCGTACACCTTTTTCGCCGATTCCGCCAAAGCCCGCGTAAGCGTACCCGCGCCGCAACCGATTTCCACGACCGTCGTGTCCTTTGTTACCCCCGACGCTTCCACGATCGAGCGCAATAAATTCCCGTCCGAAAGGAAATTTTGCCCGAATTGCTTTTTAAAACGGAATCCGTGTTTTTGCAAAATGTCTTTTAATTCACTCATAGCCGTTCCTTAGTTTCCAAGTTAGGAATCGGTGATATAATCCCGAATATACAAGGGAATATTCACGCTTTGCGCAAGCCGTTTGCAGGCTTCCACTTCGTCTTCCCCAATGCAGTCTACAATCGAGAAGCGGCAGTTGATTCCGTTTCGACGGCAGAGTTTTGCAAACTCGATCATACCGTTAAACCCGCTTTCGCCGAACTGCGAACGGCAAATCGGTTGGTATTTTTCCACGCAAGACGCGTTCAGCGATACGTTGACGAGATCGATCTTGCCTTTCAAATCGGGCACGATATCCCGCTTGTTGATTAAATTCCCTTGCCCGTTGGTATTCAAGCGCGTGGAAAGCCCCTTGTCGTGGAAAAAATCACAAAGCGCGACCATTTCCGCTACTTTATACGTCGGCTCGCCAAAGCCGCAAAATACCGCTTCTTTAAAACGGGTCAAATCTCCCATGCCGTTCGCCGCCGCAATCACCTTTTCCACCGTCGGATCGCCGTGGCGCAACCATAAATAATTCCCGTAATAGCTCGTCCGTTCGTTGCGTACGCAAAAATCGCAACCGTTGGAGCATTTATTGGTCAAATTGATATACAAATTCCCGTCCAAAGTATAGACGTACGTATCCTTGCGGTTTTCGTCCTTTTTCTCAGGAGCTTGTTTTTGTTGCGCGGATTTGTTCCCACCGCCCTGTTGGTTTTGCTTTTGGGCGTTCTTGTTTTTCTGCTTTTTACCCCCGCCTTGACCGCCGTTATTCCCGTTGTTTTGGTTAGGTTGCGCAGGTTGCGGTTGCGTTTTTACCCCTTTCACCGCTTGTTCCGTTTGCGTATTTTGCGCATTTTGTACGTTTTGCGAGTTTTGCGGATTTTGCCCGTTTTGCCCGTGATGCCCGCCGCGTTTTCTACGACGTCTGCGGCGACCGCCGCCCTGCCCGCCGTTTTGCGCGTTGGGATTGGGATTGTTTTGGTTGTTCATGTCTTTGATTTCGTCCATAATTTACCGTAATTTGGGGAACAACCGCTTTGCGTTTTCGAACAGTTGTTGCTCCAACTCCTTTATTGTTTCGTTTCTGATTGCCGCGAAATTCTCCACGACGTAGTTGACGTTTTTCGGCTCGTTCGGGAACACCCCCCGCAAGGGTTCGGGCGTGAGATACGGACAGTCCGTTTCCGACAAAATGCGGTCGGCAGGTATTTGACGAACGCATTCTTTCGCCTTTTTCCCGTTCTTGAACGTAGACGCGCCGCCAAAGGAAAAGCAAAGCCCTAATGCGGCGAAATCCGCCAGCATTTCAGGGGAATAGGAATAGCAATGCAAAAGCCCGCCGAATCGGAGTAAGCTACGGTTTTCCCGCAACAGCTCCAAGGTATCCTGCGCGGCGTCGCGGCTATGCAAAACGACGGGCAAACCCGCTTCGTCCGCAAGCTCGAGCTGCTGAATAAAGAGCGTCTTTTGCGTTTCTTTCGGCGGATTATTTTCGTAGTGATAATCCAGCCCGATCTCCCCAACGGCTACGCATTTTTCATGCTGACAGAGCGCGCGGATTTTTCCCAAATCTCCGTCTTGGAATTTGTCCAATTCGCTCGGATGAAACCCCGCGCAAAAATACAGCTCGTCATAACGCTCGGAAAGCGTTTTTGCTCGCTCCGAAGAACAAAGATCGAAACCCGAACAAATCATGCGTTCAACGCCCGCTTCTTTTGCCCGACGGAGTACGGATTCCAATCCGCCGACGCTTTCGAATTCTTCGCCCGTCAAATGGCAATGCACGTCTATTCGCATACGGTTACCCCAAACGCGTACCGCTCGCAATATCCTTTTCGGGCGTGAACAGCGTCAAGTTCCCGCTCTCGTCTTCGCCCGCCAAAATCATGCCTTCCGACACGATCCCGCAGACCTTTCTCGGCGCAAGGTTGGTAACGAACACCACCTTTTTGCCCACCATTTCTTCGGGTTTGTAATGTTTCGCGATTCCCGATACGATCGTCCGCGTTTCGTTTCCGAATTTGACCGTTTCTTTCAAGAGCTTGGACGACTTCGGCACAGCTTCGCAAGCGACGATTTCCCCGACGCGGAGTTCCACTTTCACGAAATCGTCAAAGCTGATTTCGGGAGTCTTTTCCGATTCAGGTTGCGTTTCCGTAGCCGCAGACTCGGTCGTTGCGCCGAGTTTGGCTTGCTCTTTCGCGTATTCTTCCGCTTGTTGCGCGCGGATTTTTTCGATCTCAGGCGCAAGCGTTTTGAAATCGAGCCGCGCAAACAAAGGCGGGATTGCCGTTACTTTGACTTGCTCGCGCAGACCGAACTTCGCGCAATCTTCGAGCGATCTACTCGCTCCGCCGAATGCCGTGAAGATCTTCGCCGACGTTTCGGGCATAAAGCTGTCCAAAAGCGACGCGCCGATTTGAATGGCTTCCGCAAGGTTATAAAGTACGTCGTTTAACCGCGCTTTCTTGCTTTCGTCTTTCGCGAGCGCCCAAGGCATCGTTTCGTCGATGTATTTATTCGCTCTGCGGAATACCGCAAACGTTTCGGAAATGGCGTCCGCCACGCGGAGCGCGTCCGCTTTCATGCATACTTTTTCCACCGCGCCCGTAACCGTGGTTTTGAACTCCGCGTCCGTATCCGCTTCGTTTGCGGGCAAGGATTTTTGTACTTCGCCGCCGAAATATTTCTCGATCATCGCTACCGTACGGTTGACGAGATTGCCGAGCACGTTCGCGAGCTCGGTATTAAAGCGTTCCGCAACGAGCTCCCAAGTGATTTGTCCGTCGTTATCGAACGGCATTTCGTGGAGCACGAAATACCGCACCGCGTCCACGCCGAACAGTCTTGCAAGATCGTCCGCGTAAATGACGTTGCCTTTGGATTTGCTCATCTTCCCGTCCCCTTGCAACAGCCAAGGATGCCCGAATACTTGTTTGGGCAGCGGTTCGCCGAGCGCCATTAGGAAAATCGGCCAATAGATCGTGTGGAAGCGCAAAATGTCTTTCCCGATCAAATGCAAGTCCGCAGGCCAATATTTCTTATAGTTCTCCCCATGGTTGCCGTCCGCGTCGAACCCGATCCCCGTGATGTAGTTGGTGAGAGCGTCCAACCAAACGTAAACGACGTGCTTTTCGTCGAATTCGACGGGCACGCCCCAAGTAAAGGACGTTCTCGACACGCAAAGATCCTGCAACCCTTTCAAAAGGAAGTTGTTCATCATTTCGTTTTTGCGCGAAACGGGCTGAATAAATTCGGGGTGCTTGTTGATATGCTCGATCAATCGATCGGCATACTTGCCCATCTTAAAGAAATACGCTTCTTCTTTCGCAGGCTTCACGTCCCGACCGCAATCGGGGCATTTCCCGTCTTTGAGCTGGCTCTCCGTCCAAAAGGATTCGCAAGGCGTGCAATACATGCCTTCGTAGTAGCTTTTATAGATGTCGCCCTGATCGTAGAACTTTTTAAAGATCTTGGAAACTTGGCGCACGTGATCGGCGTCCGTCGTCCGCATGAATTTGTCGTAAGACGTTCCAACAAGATCCCAAATCCCTTGAATCTCGCCCGCAACGCCGTCCACGAATTTTTGCGGAGTAACCCCCGCCGCGTCCGCTTTTTCCTGAATCTTTTGTCCGTGCTCGTCCGTTCCCGTTTGGAAAAAGACGTCGTAACCCTGTTTTCTCTTAAACCGCGCGATTGCGTCCGCCAAAATCGCTTCGTACGTATTCCCGATATGCGGTTTCCCCGAAGTATAGGCGATCGCCGTCGTAATGTAATAAGGTTTCTTTGCCATATTCGTATTGCTCCTGATGGATTTTCCCTTGTATTATACAGCATTTTACTTAAAAAGTAAAACGTTTTGTCCCCACCGAGCTCCCTTTCCCCGAATTTTCCTTGCTTTTTCCGTCATTTTCCCCGCTTTTCCGCGCATATAGTATCGTATGAATATCCTGTTTGCTTTGATTCTCCTGTTTGCCTGCGTAATTTTGCTTATATCCGAGCCCGACGTCTTTCTCTCCACGCTGTTAGACGGCGGGAGCGCCGCCGCGAGCCTGTGCCTGTCCCTGCTCGCCACCTACGCCGTATGGCTCGGCCTAATGCGCGTGTGGGAAGACAGCGGCGTAACCCGCGGCATTTCGCGGCTGCTAAAACCGATGGCAAAACGTCTATTCCACACCGACGACGAAGAAACTTTACAAGCCGTTTGCATGAATTTGTCCGTCAATCTTTTGGGAATTTCAGGCGCGGCAACGCCGTACGGAATTCAAGCCGCCAACCTGCTCGACAAAACCGACGACGCGGAATACTCGTCCGCGCTCTTTTTCGTTTTGAACGCTACGTCCTTGCAAGTTTTGCCCACGTCCATTATCGCCGTGCGCACGTCGCTCGGCAGCGGCGCGCCGACGGATATCGTACTCCCAACCCTGCTTGCGTCGTTATTCTCAACCCTGCTAGGGGTATTTTTAACCAAACTGTGGATAAAACGCGCGCCGAAGCGCGCGGAAAAGCCCTATCCCATACCCGTTTATGATCAAAAAATGCGCAGGGCAGGTATACGATGAATTACGTTTTTGCTTTGACCGTACCCGTTTTGTTTTTACTCTCGTTCCTTTTTGCGCTCGTGAAAAAAGTCAAGATCTACGACAGCTTCACCGACGGAGTCAAACGGGCAATCCCGCTCGTTACGTCCGTTTTTCCCTATATCGCTACCGTTATGATGCTCTCCAAGCTCTTGGAAGCGAGCGGTTTGGGCGCAGCGATTGCCGAGCGCATTTCCCCCGTATTCTCTTTTTTCGGCGTTCCCGAAGAAATTGCGCCGCTCGTCCTTGTCAAACCCCTTTCGGGCAGCGGTTCGATCGCGACGCTTGCGGAAATTCTTTCCGCGCACGGCGTAGACAGTTATATCGGGCGTTGCGCGTGCGTAGCCTACGGCACGTCGGACACCGTTTTTTATATCGGCGCGGTCTATTTTGCAAACGTCAAGCGTAAAAAACTTACCGCCGCGATGTGCATTTCCGTTTTTTCTTTTCTTTCCGCCGTCGTTTTTTGTTGTTTCTTATGCCGATTTTTATAACCGTAAAAAAGAAAATTTTTCACAAAACCCCGCGTTTTTTGCCGTTTTGCGGGATGTTTTGTGAAAATTTAACATTTTTTGCGTAAACCTTATACTTTTTGGCAATTTAAAAAAATTATAAAATTTTTCTTTACATTTTTTTTAGAACGTGATAAAATATACTTGTAAATCGGTTGGGGACAACCGAAACGCAAAACAGCTCATCATTTTCCCCCTTATCATATAGGTAACCGCCCTGAAGCGTTAAGCTTCGGGGTGGTTATCGTTTTCGGGTGTTTTAGGCTTTGACTTTGCGCATTGCGTACAAGACGGATTCCACGCACTCCTGACAAATTTGCTCACTCTCCGCTTCCGCCATTACGCGGATAACAGGCTCTGTTCCCGACGCGCGAACCAAGATCCTACCGCGATCCCCGAGCAATTCTTCCGCCGCCCGAACGGCAGCTTTCACGCCCGCGTCGTTTAATACTTTGTTTTTGTCGGTTACCCGCTCGTTTTTCAAAACCTGCGGGTATTTTTTCATTTGCGCGGCAAGTTTGCCGATGCTCGATTTTTTGGCGATCATCGCTTGCATAATTTTTAAACTCGTCAAAATCCCGTCGCCCGTGCTCGCGTACTTGGCGAAAATGATATGCCCCGATTGCTCGCCGCCGATCAGGTATCCGCACTCCGCCATTTTTTCATAGACGTATTTGTCCCCGACCGCGGTTTTTTCGTAAGCGATCCCCGCCGCGTCGAACGCTTTATACAGCCCGAAATTGGACATGACCGTCGTAACGACGGTGTTTTTCAGTAGCTTGCCGCGTTCCTGCATATACCGCGCGTAAATATATAAAATATGATCCCCGTCCACAACGTTCCCCTTTTCATCCACGCACAAGCACCGATCCGCGTCCCCGTCGTAGGCAAACCCGATATCCAAGCCGTTCTCTACAACGAATTTTTGCAGCGCTTCGATATGCGTTGAACCCGCGTTTTCGTTAATGTTCGTGCCGTCGGGCTCGGCGTGGAGCGTATACGTCGTCGCTCCCAACGCGTCGAATACGTTTTTGGCGATCCCCCAAGCGCTACCGTTCGCGCAATCCAGCCCGATTTTATAGCCCTTGAAACTGTAGATACCGAGCGAGATCAAATACCCGACGTAACGGTTTCTGCCCGCAACGTAGTCCACCGTCCTGCCGATCTCCGCGCCTTTGGCATACGGAGCATTTGTAAACGTCTGCCCGAACGCCGAAACTTCCCCGTCCAAGTACGCTTCAATAAGCCCGATCGTTTCTTCGTCCATTTTCTCGCCCTGCGCGTTGAAAAGCTTGATCCCGTTATCGGAAAAGGGGTTATGGCTCGCGGAGATCATAACGCCGCAATCGAACCCGTCCGAACGCACGACGTACGCCACCGACGGAGTCGTCGTTACGTGCAAAAGATAGGCGTCCGCACCCGAGGCGACAATTCCGCCAGATAAGGCGTATTCGAACATATACCCCGACCTACGCGTATCTTTCCCGATGACGATTTTCGCGCGTTCACGCTCTCCCGCGCGTTTTTTCTTTTCTTGAAAATACCAGCCTAAAAACCGACCGATCTTGAACGCGTGCTCCGCCGTAAGCTGTTCGTTCGCTTCTCCCCGAAATCCGTCCGTTCCGAAATATTTTCCCATACCGTTTACTCCTTTTTCGCGACGATCCCGCCGCCCGTTTTATAAATGCTATTCGCAAGTACCGTTCCGCGCACGCAGGACAGCGGATATACGCTACTGTTTCTCCCCACGAGCGTACCGGGATTGAGTACGCTGTTACAGCCGATTTCCACAAAATCGCCGAGAAACGCGCCCACTTTTTTTAAGCCCGTTTCCACCCGTTCTTCCCCGTCGCGTATCACGACGGGCGTTTTGTCCGATTTCACGTTTGAAGTGATCGAGCCCGCGCCCATGTGCGCTTTATAGCCCAAAATACTATCCCCGACGTAGTTGTAATGCGGCACTTGCACGCAATCGAATAAGATCACGTTTTTCAGCTCCGTGGAATTCCCCACCACGCAATTTTCGCCAACGAGCGCCGAACCGCGCACGAACGCGCCTGGTCGGACTTCCGTACCCGCGCCAATGATGCACGGCGCGCCCAAATACGCCGACGGAGCAATTTCCGCCGTTTTGTGCACCCAAACTTTTGGCGCAAGTTCGATATATTCTTCCCCCAACTCTTCGCCGAGTTTACCAATCAACGCTTTGATACCCGCTAAGGCGTCCCACGGATAGGTGAACGCCGATAAATATTCCGCCGCTAAAGTACGTTTTAAATCGTATAAATCCCGAATGGTATACATAGCAACTCCTTTTCCTTTCTCTTTCTATTATAGTATGCGCGTTTTCTTTTTGACACGGTAAGGAAATTTTTTCCACAAAAAAAGAGCCGTAACGCAAGTTACAGCCCTTTCAATAAGCATGTAGTTTATACTTGTTCGCCCATTTCGTAAGCGATTTTCAAAAGCTCGGGACGCTGTAAAATTTCGCCTTTTTCGTGTACGCCTTTTCCGTACAGGACTCCCTTTTCGGGGCTACCGTCCAAGCAGTCGCGGAAGCCGCGGAAACACGCGAGCGTACCGTCCATGACCGTCGCGCTATCTTCCGCCGCCGTCATTATGTAATACAAATCCTTGTACGTGATCTCCGTCCAACGCGCTACCGTCCGATCGATCGTAGCTTTCATCTGCGCGCAAACCGAGTAAAAATAGACGGGGCTAGCGAGTACCAACACGTCGCAAGCGATCATTTTTTCAAGCAATTCCGCCATATCGTCCTGAATCGCGCACTTGCCGCCGTGTTCCGCGCAATAATAACAACCCAGACAGTTGGCAATCTTCTTTTCCTGCAAACGGATTTTTTCCACTTCGTTGCCCGCGTTTAACGCGCCGCGAGCAAACTCGTCGCAAAGCAAGTCGGAGTTCCCGCCCTTTCTCGGGCTACCCGATAAAATCAATACTTTTTTCATAAAACTCTCCTTGAAAATACCCCCGCCGAGTATCGGCGGGGGTGCTGTTTTTCGATTAGTTCGCGCAGTTCTTCTTCAAGATTTCAAGGTTTTCCATAATTTCCTTGGGCATCTTGTCGCCGAAGTTTTCCGCATAGTAGTTGGTGATTTCTTCCGCTTCCGCAGCCCAACGTTTCTTGTCTACTTCCAAGAGCTTGTCAAGGGTAGCCGCGTCGATATCGCAGTTTTCGATGTTGATATCTTTCGCATAAGGAAGATAACCGATCGCCGTTTCTTGCGCTTCGACTTTGCCTTCGCAACGATCCAAAATCCAGTCAAGTACGCGCATGTTGTCGCCGAACCCGGGCCACATGAAGTTGCCGTTTTCGTCTTGACGGAACCAGTTTACGTTGAAGATCTTGGGTTGCTTATCTTCCGCAACTTTCGCGCCCATATTGATCCAATGTTGGAAATATTGGTCAACCGAGTAGCCCATGAACGGTTTCATAGCCATCGGATCGTGGCGGAGTACGCCAACCGCGCCCGTCGCAGCCGCCGTCGTTTCGGACGACATGATCGTACCTACGAACGTACCGTGATTCCAATCTCTCGATTGATATACAAGCGGAGTCGTCGTCGCGCGTCTACCGCCGAAGATGATCGCGGACAAGGGTACGCCTGCTTTGGAGTTAAATTCGGGCGAAATGCAAGGGCAGTTTTCTGCGGGAGCGGTGAAACGGGAGTTCGGATGCGCCGCATTGCGACCGCAATCGGGCGTCCAAGGCTTGCCCGTCCAATCGATGAGTTCCGCAGGCGCTTGCTTCGTGAGTTTTTCCCACCAAACGGTGTTGTTCGCGGGGTTGAGCGCAACGTTCGTAAAGATCGTGCCTTTCATCGTCGCCGCGAGCGCGTTGGGGTTGGATTTTTCGTTCGTACCAGGCGCAACGCCGAAGAAACCGTTTTCGGGGTTACAAGCCCAAAGTCTGCCGTCTTCGCCTACGCGAATCCAAGCGATATCGTCGCCGACGCATTGTACTTCGTAGCCTGCGTCAAGGTATTGCTTGGGCGGGATCAACATGGCAAGGTTGGTCTTACCGCAAGCGGACGGGAACGCCGCCGCAACGTATTTGATTTCTTTGTCTTGGGGACGTTTTACGCCAAGGATGAGCATGTGTTCCGCCATCCAGCCTTCTTTCTTACCAAGGTTGGTCGCGATACGGAGCGCAAAGCACTTTTTACCGAGCAATACGTTTCCGCCGTAAGCCGAGTTCACGGAAATAATCGTATTGTCTTCGGGGAAATGCATGATATATCTCTTTTCGGGATCTACGTTACATTTTGCGTGGAAGCCTTTTACGAAATCCCCGTTTTCACCGAGTTGATCCAAGCACATCTTACCTACGCGCGTCATGATCATCATGTTGAGTACGACGTAGATGGAGTCTGTAATTTCAATACCGATCTTGGAGAAAGGCGAGCCTACCACGCCCATCGAATAAGGAATGACGTACATTTTTCTACCCTTATACGCGCCTTTCGCGATTTCGTTGACCATCGCGTACGCTTCTTTGGGCGCTTTCCATTTTACGATGGAATGGGGAAGCGCGTCTTCTTCGTTTTGGCAGCAAATAAACGTTCTGTCTTCTACACGTGCAACGTCGTTTTCCGCCGTTCTATGATAATAGCAATCGGGCAACAATTCTTGATTCAATTTGATCATTTCACCCGTAGCGCAAGCTTCCGCGCGGAGCGCGTCTCTTTGCGCGTCGCTACCGTCGATCCAAACCACTTCGTCGGGCGTTGCGAACGCCTGACAATCTGCAACGAATTGCAACACTTTCTTGTTGTTAGTCATGTTTCTATCTCCTAAAATTTTATATTTTTTTCTTCGTTGTTGCGTGGAGTTTGGAAAATTTTCTCCGATTTGGAAGAAAGCCCCTTTCTCCACCGCTTATCATTATAGCATAAAAAAACGGAAATGTAAACGATTTTTTGAAAAATTTTTGTGAGAATTGGGAAAAATTCTATTCTTCCTTTCCCCCAAGCACAAAAATCCGCGTTTTTCCCCTTTTCCCGCTTGACTTTCCTTGCGGTTTGCGCTATACTTAAATCAAATATTTCTATCGAAAAAATCTTTTTATTGATCGTTTTATATCGGAAAAACGAATTGTGGAGAAAGGTATGCGAATTGTAATCAAAGTAGGCACGTCCACGCTTGCGCACGCAACGGGACGTTTGAATATCCGTCGCACGAACGAACTTTGTCGGGTCGTCAGCGATTTGAAAAACGGCGGACACGAAGTCGTGCTCGT
>JAFVRU010000181.1 GCA_017504065.1 Clostridia bacterium | reverse complement strand
GACAACGACGATAAACATTTTTACGTTGATGACGACCCTTACTAAAAAATTATCGTCCAAACGCTTGACAAATGTTTACGATTGCATATAATATCGTATTAACATTCCAAATTACAACTGAATACACAATTGAATCCAAATCGCTATGACGGGGAAAACCGTATAGACGAAAACAACAGCGGAACGCATTACGCGCTTAACACACCCGTAATTTTCGGGAATTCGCAAGGAGAAAATTATGTAATAGGGTAAGTATACTTATCTTTCCGTTAAAAGCACGCTTACAATACCTAGATAAATATAAAAGGAGATTTGAACTATAAGCAATTACAAAAACTAAACGAAATTATTGAAAACTTAAAATCACTACCTAACTCAGATGAGAATATTCAATTTGTTTTAGATTTAGCGGACAAATCCGTTAAAATTGAAACGTTGGAAAGACTTATCCAAAACGGGAATACGACGGCAATGCCATCTAACCCAGGACAAGATGAACAGGCAAACTTCGGTCTAAAATTCACGAACGAGGAGATTAGACAAATGCCTAAAACATTCAAAAAAGAATTCCGTATCGACGGGTGCTCTTGCAAATTGCGCCTCCGTCCAAGCGGAAAACAAACACAAACCTATGAATTACGCTATCGCAGAAACGGCTATAATATATCCGCTTGCGGTAAAACCAAAGAAGAAGTCAAGGAAAATTTTATTAAAAAGTTAAAAACAGCCAAACCGACAAGGCAAGCTGTTTCCACCACGCAAGATTTTTGTGCGTTTACCGAATATTATTTTTCAAACTACCGAATAAAGAAAGTCACGGAAACCACGTTCAAAAACGATATTCGAAGATACAATAAATATTTGAAACCATATTTTCAAGGAAAGCGTATTGATAAAATTACCCCCGACGAATGCCAACGCCTCATTGATAGCATCGCTGGCGACGGAAAAGGAAAAACTTCTGATGAAATTTATTCTCTCATAAATTGTATTATGAAAATGGCGATTGCGCATCATTTGATACAGCACAACCCTATGGATATTGTTCTACATATCCAACACGAAACGGAACACGGCTCTGCCTTGACCACTGAGGAAACTGCAATTTTATTCCAAGCCATTAAAGGACAATCCTACGAAAGAATAATTGCCTTGGCTTATTATACGGGTTTACGCCCCAACGAATATGAAACGGCAAAAATAGACGGTGATTTCATTGTAGCAATCAATTCCAAACGAAAGAATAAAAAGATTCAATACAAGAGAATACCTATTTGCAAAGCGCTACGCCCTTATCTTGACAGTATAACGGAAATTAAACTTCCCATAGCCCTGAAAACGCTTTGGAAAAAGTTTAAGAATATCTTACCAAATCATACTCTTTACGATTTACGCACTACATTTTATACGCGTTGTAAAGAAAAAGGCGTAGCAGAACCTGCTCTAATGGAATTTGTCGGACATTCGATGGGCGCGCTTGGAAATGCTTATACCGATTTATCCAACGAATATTTATTGCGCGAGGGCGAAAAATTAAATCACTGACCCAATTCCTGACCCAAAATCAAAGATTCGACCCATTATTTTTGATTAAAAACACAAAAAAATAACGGATTTTTCAACGAAAAACCGTCAAAAATCCGTTATCTTGGCGCAGAGAAAGGGATTTGAACCCTTGTATACATTCCTGCATAACACGATTTCGAATCGTGCGCGTTCGACCGCTCCGCCATCTCTGCAAACAGCCTTTATATTATATAACAACGTCAAAAAAAAATCAACTGTTTTTTAATGTATTTTTAAAAATTCCCCACCGTACCCCATAAAAAGTACGGCGGGGATTCACTCTATTACATAAGCGTTATCAATAGCTGCGAAGCTAACACGATTAAGATGAGCGCAATTGGATACGTAGAAGCGTACGCCGACGCTACGTCGTCCGTTTTCGCTGTCGATATCAACGTTCCAAGCGCAGGAGTACTCGTCATACCGCCCGTGATCGAACCGAGATTGTTCAACATCGGTAACTTCAACAAGTATTTTCCAAGGAAGAAGCCGATAACCATAGGCATCATGGTCATAAGCGCCCCGCCTATGAAGCCCCAAGCGACAATTCCGCCACCAAATTCTTTAATTTGCTCAACCAACGATACGCCGCCGTGAACGCCCGCGCCCAACAAGAAAAGCGCAAGACCAAATTCACGCATGACTTTCAACGTGCTTTCTTTTACTTCCAAAGACAATTTGCCAATGTGTCCAAAATGCCCAAAAATCAAGCAAGCAATCAGCACACCGCCCGTCGTACCGAGCGAGAAACATGCGCCGTCGTAACCCTTACCCGTCAAAGGAATCGTAATCGAACCGAGCAACAACCCCGCGACTACCGCAAGCGCAAACGGTAAGAACCCGAAATCTTCGCACTTAAAGAACTTGGAGTAATCCCGCTTTTCTTCTTCACCGCCGAGCTTCAAAAGCGCGCGCTCCTTATCCATGTCCGACTTCAAAAGTTTGGGCGAAAGTTGTACAAATAATACTACCCCAACTACCCCGAACGGATACGCAATCGCGTGCCCAAGGGTAATCAAAGATTCCAACTGCATTTGATTTGCCGTACCGACAACCGCGTCTTTCGCTGCCGAAAAACCGGGAGTCGAAGTCAATGCGCCAGATAAAACCCCCGACCAATATTCAGGACCGTAATCCGTCAAAAGCGTACAAAGTACAGCTACGAGCGTTCCGGCTAAAATAATCACCGCGCCCAACAGAATATACGTTTTGAAGTTTTTCGCAAGGTTTTTAAAGAAATTCGGACCTGCGATAAACCCTACGCTACCTACGAACATGACTAAGCCGATATTTTGGATCGTTCCCTTAAAGGTATTGACGACAGAAGAAGCTTCCGTTAAATGAAACCCTGAAAATACACCTGCGTTTTCGGGCACAAGCGTACAAAGGAAACCTACCAAAATGGCGATTAAGAATACCCCTGCCGTTCCGAGCGATACGCCTTTGATGTTGATACCGCCCAGCAAATACCCTGCGGCAATTACGACAAACGCAATCGTAAACAGTACAAACGTAGAACCAAAGTTTAATACATTCTTTGCGCCTTTTACCGTTTCTCCGTCTTTGACGTTGGGATGATTCACCGCGCTATAGATACACCAAACCGCAAGCCCTGCAACAATGACAAGCGCAATGGTAAGCCAAAGCCATTTCTTGCTTTTTTTGTTTTGCTGTTCCATAATTCTCTCCTAATATACGTACGGAAACGCACAGACGGGCTGTGCGTTGTCCGTTTTATTTCAACATTTATCCCTATTAGTTCGCCTTTCTTCTGTAATCGGGAAGAAGTTTAGGAGAACGTACTTCCGTAGAAATACCTGCTTCTTCAAGCTCTTTCTCGAATGCTTTGACGTGATCAAGCGTAAGTTCTTTGAGCTCTACGCTCTTATACTTTTCGCCTGCCTGTTGACCTGCGTTACGACCGAATACGATGATATCGAGCAACGAGTTCCCCATCAAACGGTTCGTACCGTGAATACCGCCGACCGCTTCGCCTGCAACGTACAAGTTTTCCACGCACGTCATACCGTTCGCGCCGATGTCCAAACCGCCGTTTTGATAATGGAGCGTGGGATAAATCAAAATCGGTTCTTTGCGGATATCGATTCCGTATTTTCCGAACATACGGAGCATGGCAGGAATCCGTTTTTCGATCGTGCCTTCGCCGTTGATAATATCGATGAGCGGCGTATCCAACCAAACGCCTTCCCCGTCCGTCGTTTTGATTCCGTTGCCGCGTTCTCTGCATTCACGAATAATCGACGAAGCCGTTACGTCGCGCGTTTCCAAAGAATACACGAACGCTTCACCGTCTTTATTGACGAGCTGCGCGCCGAGCGAACGTACTTTTTCGGTAACGAGCGCCCCGTAGATTTGCGTGGGTTCTGCCGCGCCCGTCGGGTGGTATTGTAAAGTTTCGGGATAGAGCAGTTTCGCACCCGCTCTATAGCCGAGCACCAAACCATCTGCCGTTGCGCCGTAATGGTTGGACGTGGGGAAGCCTTGATAATGCAATCTGCCTGCGCCGCCCGTTGCGATCACGACCGTCTTAGCGCGAGCGATCATGATTTCTTGCGTTTCCATATTCAACAATACCGCGCCTGCAACTTTGCCGTCCGTATCTTTGATCAGCTCGATCGCCGCCGTGAAATCCACGACCGTGATGCCGCGATTGAATACTTCGTCGCGAAGCGTACGCATAATTTCCGAGCCCGAATAGTCGCGACAAGCATGCATACGTTTTCTCGACGTTCCGCCGCCATGCGTCGTTACCATCGTGCCGTCCGCTTCTTTATCGAACATAACTCCGAGATTATTGAGCCACAAAATTGCTTCGGGAGCTTCGTTCACAAGCTTATACAAAAGTTCGGGCTTATTCTTGAAATGTCCGCCGCCGAGCGCGTCCAAATAGTGCGTTGCGGGGCTATCGTTGGGCTTATCCGCGGCTTGGATGCCGCCTTCCGCCATTGCCGTGTTCGCGTCGCCCAAACGGAGTTTGGTTACGATCATAACGTTTGCGCCACGTTCGTTGGCTTC
This sequence comes from Clostridia bacterium, assembly GCA_017504065.1. Lineage (GTDB taxonomy): Bacteria > Bacillota > Clostridia > Christensenellales > Borkfalkiaceae > Scatosoma. The sequence continues at coordinate 1,280 of JAFVRU010000181.1, read as the reverse complement.
GATCGCCGCGGACGAACCCGCGCCACCGCCGCCGATGACGAGCACGTCTACGTCGTAATCGATCTTCGTCAAATCGATGTCCATATCCGCTACGCGGGAATGACCTTGCAACAAATCCGCGAGCTCGTGCAAAACCTTACCGCCTTTATTTTTGCCGACTTTCAATTCTTCATACGCCGACGTAATATAATCGGGGTGGAATTCCGCCAAAACGGCGTCTTTTTCTTCCGCCGTCATACGAGCGTGTAAATTTTCCCGACGAGAAGCGCGCGTCGCTTCTACTTTTTTCATAGATTCAAGTTGTTCTTGCGTATAATGATACATTGCGCTTCTCCTTATTTCTCGATTTCTCTATGGTTATACAAATTCTTTTGTTCTTCCAAAGGCGTGTTCATGATCGCTTCCAACGCGGCTTTGCAATCCCCTGCGTCGATTTCCGCTACGCGATTGATCAAATGCTCGCTCTTGGGAGCAAGATATTTGCCCGTGAGACGTCTGGTGAGCAACGCGACCTGCGGATGCGAGATCCCTGCAGGGCAACGGGAAGAACATACGCCGCACATAACGCAGTCGAAGCTTTCTTCCGCCGCTTTTTCGTATTCGCCGCGTTGCGCGTATGCGATATACTGCATAACGTTGAGTTCCTGCGTACAGCTCTTGGTGCAAGCGTTACAACCGATACAGGAATAGATCTCGGGATAGAGTTGCATCATGATTTGTTGCGTGGGCTTAATAACGTTCACGTCATAAACTTGCTTCACGAGCGGGAAGAACGGCAACGTCGCTACGTACATGCCTTCTTCTACTTGTTGTTGGCAAGCCAAGCAGGTTTTTAATTCCTGTTGACCCTTGATGCGGTAAATCGTCGCGCAAGCGCCGCAAAAACCGTTTCTACAGCCGCAACCGCGTACGAGTTGATACCCCGCGTATTCCATCGCTTTCATAATCGTCAAACTTTCCGGTACTTGATAGCGTTTTCCGAAAAGATATACGTTTACCATTTTTTCCATCTTTCTTTCTCCTTAATACTCATCAGGCAATTCGTCCAATTCCGTCATGCGGAATACAGGCCCGTCTTTGCAAACGAATTTATCCCCGACGTTACATCTACCGCATTTGCCGACGCCGCATTTCATACGAAGCTCCAACGTCGTATATACGCGGGATTTTTCAAAACCGAGCTCCAAAAGCCCCGCCAAAGTGAATTTAATCATGATCGGCGGACCGCACAAAACTGCCGTCATGTTCGGGTCTAATCCCAGCTCTTTGACGTAGGCAGG
>JAFVRU010000180.1 GCA_017504065.1 Clostridia bacterium | reverse complement strand
GTTTTTTCTTTTTTGCAGGCGAGAAATCTCTTAGATACACTCCATTCGCTCCGCTCAGTCGGTAGGATAAAAAGGCGGTTATGCTTCAAAATGATAATATAAGGCAACGAACAGGCAACATTCTTTTTGACGGGGAAAGATAGAAAGACATAGTCAAGGCATTGCCTTGTCAAGACGTGGCTTTGGCGAGTTTTTACGAAATGTTAAGGAAAGCCGTTTAAACTTTTTCCGATTGGGTTAAAAGTAATTGTAAACAAAAACGGAAAGGAGTGGAAAGGTTATGGACATGGAAAAGTTTACGGAAAAATCGATGCAAGCGCTTGCGAAAGCGCAGTCGGTAGCCAAAGAATACGGCAACCAAGAAATCGGACAGTTGCATTTGTTGTACGCGTTGACGACGGCAGACGACGGGCTGATTCCGCAGCTCCTGATCAAAATGGGCAAGGACGCGGCGCAAATTGCGGACGCTGCGAAAACGCGGATTGAAAAGCTCCCGAAAGTTCGCGGCGGGAACGAATACGTCGGGCAAAGCCTTGCGCTCGCGATCGAAACGGGCGAAAAGCAGGCGAAGAAGATGGGAGATTCCTATTTGTCCGTTGAGCATTTGTTTTACGGCTTGACGGAGAAACCGTCGTCGGAAGTCAAAGAAATTTTTCAGGTGTTCGGGATCGAACAGAACGCGTTTATGCAAACGCTGGCGCAGGTTCGCGGCTCGCGGACGGTAAATAGCGAAAACCCCGAAGAAACGTACGACGTACTTAACAAATACGGCGTGGAGTTGGTGGCGAAAGCTCGGTCGCAAAAGATTGACCCCGTCATCGGCAGGGACGACGAAATCCGAAACGTCATTCGCATTCTGTCGCGGAAAACGAAGAACAATCCCGTACTTATCGGGGAAGCGGGCGTCGGGAAAACGGCGATCGCGGAAGGGCTTGCAATCCGCATTATGCGCGGGGACGTGCCCGATTCGTTGAAAGACCGCAAGGTATTTTCGCTCGATATCGGCGCGTTGATCGCGGGCGCGAAATTCCGCGGCGAGTTCGAAGAACGTCTGAAAGCGGTGCTTGCGGAAGTCAAAAACAGCGACGGCGGGATTATTTTGTTCATCGACGAGCTGCACACGATCGTGGGCGCGGGCAAGACGGACGGCGCGATGGACGCGGGGAATTTGTTAAAGCCGATGCTCGCGCGCGGGGAGCTGCATTGTATCGGCGCGACGACCTTGGACGAGTATCGGAAATACGTGGAAAAAGATCCCGCGCTCGCGCGGCGGTTTCAGCCCGTTATGGTGGACGAACCGACGGTGGAAGATACGATTTCCATTTTACGGGGCTTGAAAGAACGGTACGAAGTCTACCATGGGGTTAAGATCCAAGACGGCGCGTTGATTGCGGCGGCTACGCTCTCCAACCGCTATATTACGGAACGGTTTTTGCCCGATAAGGCGATCGATCTCGTGGACGAAGCTTGCGCGCTCATCAAGACGGAAATGCAATCGATGCCGTTGGAAATGGATGAAATCGCGCGGAAGATCATGCAACTCGAAATCGAAGAAAACGCCCTGAAAAAGGAAACGGATACGCTCTCGAAATCGCATTTGGACGACATTCGAGCGGAGCTTAGCGAACTACGCGCGGAGTATGCGGAAATGCAGGCGAAATGGACGAACGAAAAGGATTCGATCGGCAAAGTACAACGGCTTCGGGAAGAATTGGAAACGGCGAACGCGCAGCTGGAGCGCGCGCAACGGGAATACGATCTCGAAAGGGCGTCCAAGCTGCAATACGGGAAAATTCCCGAGCTGAAAAAACAGCTTGCGGAATTGGAGCAACAAAGTGGCGCGGGCTCGGAAAAGAAGGAAAATTCTTTGCTCCGCGACCGTGTTACGGAAGAAGAAATCGCGCGGATTGTCGCGCGTTGGACGGGGATTCCCGTTGCCAAACTCGTGGAAGGGGAGCGGGAAAAGCTCTTGCGCTTGGACGAAACGCTGCACGAGCGGGTCATCGGGCAAGACGAAGCGGTCTCCGCGGTTGCGAACGCGATTTTGCGTTCCCGAGCGGGCATTGCAGACCCTAACCGTCCGATCGGGTCGTTCCTGTTTCTTGGTCCGACGGGCGTGGGGAAAACGGAGCTTGCTAAAACGCTCGCCCGCGCGCTCTTTGACGACGAGAAGAATATGGTGCGAATCGACATGAGCGAGTATATGGAAAAATACTCCGTTTCGCGATTGATCGGCGCGCCCCCGGGGTACGTCGGCTACGACGAAGGTGGGCAGCTCACCGAAGCGGTACGGCGCAAACCGTATTCCGTAATCCTGTTCGACGAAGTCGAAAAGGCGCACCCCGAC
>JAFVRU010000179.1 GCA_017504065.1 Clostridia bacterium | reverse complement strand
TCTTCGGGATTCCCTTCCTGCACTGCAACCGCTAACACGTCGTCTTTGAACGCGCCCGTTTGCAGTACGGATTTCGCTTTGCCGTCCGCTATATAATATAATGTAATACGGTCGGTGATTTGATAATCGGCTTCTTTTCGCATTGCTTGCACTTTGGAAACGAGCTCTCTTTCCACCCCTTCCATGATCAATGCTTCCGTGAGCGTCGTATTCAACGCAACCGTTACGCCCTTATCGCTCGCCGAAATAAATCCCGACTTGCTTTCGGTAAAGATTTGCAAATCTTCTTCTTTCAGCGAAACTTCCGCGTCCGTTTCCAAAACGTATTCCCCGCCGCCGCGAACCGCGTCAACAATTTTCTTGCCGTCGCAGTTTGCTAAATACGCCGTGATCATACCCAGTTTCTTGCCGTACTTCGGTCCGAGCGTCTTTAATTGCGGTTTGAGTTTATAGGAGATGAACTCGTTCGCGTCGTCTGCCGATTTGTATTCCTTAATATTCAACTCGTCGAGCGCGATGGCTTTCAAGCCGTCGTCCAACGTATTCTCACGCGCCGTTACGACGTACATTTCGGAAAGCGGCTGACGGTTTTTCACGTTGCCCGTATTCCGCGCGGCTCTGCCAAGGTTTACGATATCCAAAACGGTATCCATGCCCTTTTCCAAGTTCTCGTCCACGAACGAAGCGTCGTAAACGGGGAAATCGCAAAGGTGTACCGACTTCGGCGCGTCTTGGAAGAACGCAGGCACGAGATTGAGATACATTTGTTCCGCGATGAACGGCGTATACGGAGCGGTGAGCTTCGCGAACGTTACGAGCACGTACCAAAGCGTTGTATAAGCCGCCGCCTTATCGTCCGTCATTTCGCTGCCCCAATACCGATCTCTGCCGCGGCGTACGTACCAATTCGACAAGATATCCGAGAAATCCTGCAAGGCGCGGGCGCTGTCCGTGATCTCGTAAACGTTGAGTTTTTCGTCCACCGTTTTAATGAGCGTATTCAGCTTCGACAAGATCCATTTATCCATCAGGGAGAGCTTGCACTTCTTCAAATCGTATTTCGCGGGATCATAGCCGTCGATATCCGCGTACAAACAGAAGAACGCGTACGTATTCCAAAGCGTACCCATGTACTTTCTTTGGGCTTCGCTGACCGCTTCGGGATAGAAACGGGACGGAAGCCAAGGCGCGGACGACGTATAGAAATACCAACGTACCGCGTCGGAGCCCTGTTTATCGAGCACCGACCAAGGATCGACAACGTTGCCTTTGTGCTTGGACATTTTGATTCCGTTCTTGTCGTTGACGTGCCCCAAAACGATACAGTTCTTAAAGGGAGCTTTGTCAAACAGCAACGTCGAAATCACGAGCAGAGTATAGAACCAACCGCGCGTTTGGTCTACGGCTTCGGAAATGAAATCCGCAGGGAACGTTTGATCGAACAAATCCTTGTTTTCAAACGGGTAATGGTATTGCGCGAACGGCATCGAGCCCGAGTCGAACCAGCAATCGATAACTTCCGGCGTGCGCTTCATCTTGCCGCCGCATTTCGGACAAGCGCAAGTCAGCTCGTCCAAGTACGGACGGTGCAATTCGATGTCTTTCGGAGCGCCACATTTTTCCATAAGCTCCGCGCGCGAGCCGATGACTTCGATCTCGCCGCAATCGGGACATACCCAAACGGGCAACGGCGTACCCCAATACCGATCGCGGGACAAACCCCAATCGATGACGTTTTCCAAAAAATTGCCCATACGCCCTTCCTTGATCGTATCGGGCATCCAATTCACCGAACGGTTGCTTTCGATCAGCTTATCCTTGATCGCCGTAACCTTGATAAACCAGCTCGAACGAGCGTAATAGATGAGCGCCGTATCGCAACGCCAGCAGAACGGATAGCTGTGCGTGATTTCCAACGTTTTCAAAAGCAAACCGCGCGCTTTCAAATCCTTGACGATCATCGGATCGGCGGCTTGGGCTTGTACCCCCGTAACTTCGCCGCAACCGCAAGGGAATCTCCCTTCTTCGTTAATGAGTTGCACAACGGGCAAGCCGTAGCGTTTCCCAACCTTATAGTCGTCTTCCCCGAACGCAGACGCAATGTGTACGACGCCCGTACCGTCGGAAAGCGTTACGTATTCGTCGCAGGTTACGTAGTACGCCTTTTCGCGGAAGTTAAAAATTTCTTTGCCGTAGGGATAAAGCGGTTCGTATTCCGTATACTCGTATTCCGTACCCTTTTTCACGGACAGGACTTGATACCCGTCTTCCCCGAGCGCGGATTTGAGCAGACCTTCCGCCAAGATGTATTTTTCGCCGTTTTCGTCCATTTGGACTTCCACGTAATCGAACGCGGGATTCATACACAGCGCGACGTTAGACGGTAACGTCCAAGGCGTGGTCGTCCATGCAAGAATGTAGGTGTTTTCCGCTCCCTTGACCTTGAACTTAACAAACGCGGTGTTTTGTTTCACGTCCTTATAGCCTTGCGCGACTTCGTGTGAAGAAAGCGCCGTACCGCAACGCGGGCAATAGGGCACGATCTTATGCCCTTTATAAAGCAAGCCTTTCTTGTGGATTTCTTTGAGCGCCCACCATTCCGATTCGATATAATCGTCATGATAGGTTACGTACGGATTGTCCATATCGCACCAATACCCCACGCGATCGGACATCTTTTTCCATTCGTTGGAGTACTGCCAAACGGATTCTTTACATTGTTTGATGAACGGCTCGATTCCGTAGCTTTCAATCCCCGTCTTGCTTTCCAAGCCGAGTTTTTTCTCGACTTCGAGTTCCACGGGCAAACCGTGCGTATCCCAGCCCGCTTTACGCAAAACGTGCTTGCCTTTCATCGTTTGATAACGGGGCACGATGTCTTTCATAACCCGCGTTAAAATATGCCCGATGTGCGGTTTGCCGTTCGCCGTGGGCGGACCATCGTAGAAAGAAAATTCTTCTTTCCCTTCCGTAGCTTGCATACTCTTTTCGAAAATCTTGTTTTCGTTCCAATACTCGACGACTTCCTTTTCGCGTTCTACGAAATTGAGCGAAGTGTCCACTTTCTTATACATTGCCATTGTGTTTTCTCCTTTGGAATGTTTTCGTCAATAAAAATACAAAGCTATCGTGTTTCGGAAAAACACAATAGCTTTTGCTAACGTTGATCAACCACCGAACCATCATTCGTCGCGGGGGATAACGGATCGCGAACCCGTACCCGATTACTCCCCAAGTTTGGGTTTGGTCGGATCAGCTGTAAAGGTGATATTTTTTACCGTTTCCTTCTCCCTTTCACCGTAGCGGGATTTCTCTGTGCGGAACTTTGTAAAAACGTTGTCCTTTTTTAAACGCCTTTGTTTTGAAATTTTCTATATTATACTCTATTTTTCAGGTTTTGTAAAGCAAATTTCGGCAATTTTCCGTTTTTGTTTACAACAAGACTTCCTTGTTCGTGCCGTAGAAGATCTCCGATCGACCCGCAAGCTTTTTGCAAATTGCTTCGAATTTCTCCCAAGTGATGAGCTCCGCGTCCAACTCGTACGCATGCCCCCAAATATACAGCATTTGCGGCTCGTCCGTGTCCAAAGCGAGAAACTCGTCCACCTTTTCTTCGAATTTTTCGTCGATAAAATATATCGTCGGATCAAAGCTGAATAAATCCTGCTCTTTCGGCAAAGAAAAGTCCTTCGCGCCGATTACTCCGCGCCCGTAACGAACGCCCGTGCGGGTTCGGAGCAGCTCGACTACCCGATCGTCGTAATCCCCGCACGGATAGGCAAGCCCTATGACTTCGTAGCCACAAAGTTTCGAAAGCGCCGCTCGGTCGTCTTCCACTTCCCTGACGATTTCGTCGTCCGTAAGCTTGGTCAAATGCGGGTGATTGACGGTGTGCACGGCGACTTCGTGCCCCGCGTAGACATCGCGGACTTCTTCCGCTTGAACGCGCGCATAGGAAACGACTTTGGGCAACCAATTCGTTTCTCCGCCCATACCAAGCGTGCCGGAGTTGAGATTGAACGTGCCTTTCAATCCGTACTTATTCAGAATTTCCACAACGCGAACGTCCTGACGGACTCCGTCGTCAAAGCTGAACGTTACCGCCCGTTTTTTACCGCTCCACATGCCCGATTTCTCCTGATTACGGCGCTACGCGGTTGATATCTCTAGGGAACATCGTCGCTTCGCGGACGTTCTTTGCGCCAAGTAAGTGCATGGTCAGGCGTTCGAGCCCAAGTCCAAGCCCGCCGTGCGGGGGCGCGCCGTATTTATGCAGCATCAAATACGTAGCGAATTCTTCGGGGTTCATGCCGAGTTTTTGCATTTTTTCCACTTGTTGGTTATAGTCGTGGATACGTTGCCCGCCCGACGTAATTTCCAAACCGCGGAACAAAAGATCGAACGACAACGTGTATTCGGGATCTTCCGGATCGTCCATCGTATAGAACGGACGTTTCTTCGAAGGATAATGCGTGATGAAAATGAAATCGGAATTGAACTGCTTTTTCGCGTATTTGCCGAGCAGTTGTTCTTCTTCGGGATCGAAATCCTTCATATCCGACGGCTTGTATTTGAACGTCTTCATCAAAATTTCTTTCGCGTCCATGAACTTCAACACGGGGATTTCCGCAATTTCGGGAAGATCGACGTGGAGAAGCTCCACTTCGTTTTTGTATTCCGTTTTTAACAGGTTCATGATATATTTCAACACGCCCGTTTCCATATTCATAATGTCTTCGAAACCGTCGATAAAGCCCATTTCGAAGTCCATAGAAATGTATTCGTTCAAATGACGGCTGGTATCATGATGTTCCGCACGGAATACAGGAGCAATTTCAAAGACTCTTTCATATACCGCAACCATCGCCTGCTTATAAAGCTGAGGCGACTGCGCAAGATAAACCTGCTTGC
>JAFVRU010000178.1 GCA_017504065.1 Clostridia bacterium | reverse complement strand
CGGGCGGAATCATTTCCCCGTACGAATTGACGATCGCAACGATCGGCAACGCGATGGACAACGGCGCGGAACTTTTCACGGATTTCGAAGTTTCCAAAATTGAAAAAACGCAGGACGGGTTTACGGTTTCTTCTACAAACGGCGGGCAAGTCAGGGCAAGCTGGTAATCAACTGCGCGGGTTTGCAAAGTGGTAAAATTGCGGAACTTGCAGGCGATAACAGCATTACGATCGGGGGAAGAAAAGGCGAATACATACTGCTTGATCGCGAAAGCGGGGATTTTGTTTCGCATACCTTGTTCTTTACGCCGACGAAAAAAGGCAAAGGGATTTTGGTAACCCAAACGGTGGACAACAATATTTTGCTCGGCCCGACGGCGGAAGAATTAGAATATTCCGACACGACGACGAGCGCAAACGGCTTGAACTTTGTCATTTCAAAAGCAAAGACCATGTGCAAGAATCCGCCGCTCTTTAATACGATTACTTCGTTTGCGGGCATGCGCGCGTATTCGAGCAGACACGATTTCATCATAGAAGAAAGCCAATCGGTCAAAGGCTTGATCCATTGCGCGGGGATCGAATCCCCGGGGTTGACTTCTGCGCCCGCGATTGCGGAATACGTGGTCAACGAACTCGTTGGAAAAATTGTGGCGCTTGAGAAAAACGAGCGTTTTAATGGTACGAGAAAGCCCGATTATTTCTTTAAAAATCTCTCGGTTGACGAGAAAAACGAGCTCATTAAAAAAGAACCTTCGTACGGTAAAATCGTATGCCGTTGCGAACAGATTACGGAAGGCGAAATTTTACGGGTTATCCGCGAAAATCCGCCCGCAAAAGACATTGACGGCGTGAAGCGCCGCACCCGTTCGGGTATGGGTAGATGCCAAGGCGGATTCTGTCAGCCTTACGTAGCGGAATTGCTCGCAAGAGAACAAAATATTCCGTTGGAATCGGTAACGAAAAAAGGAAAAGATTCCTATTTGTTGACGGGGGTAACGAAATGAAAAAACAGTACGGTATTGTAATTATTGGCGGTGGTCCTGCGGGTCTCGCAGCAGCGGTAGCCGCGTATGACAGCGGAGTAAAAGACGTGCTCGTATTGGAACGCGACGACCGCTTGGGTGGAATTCTCAATCAATGTATTCACAACGGCTTCGGTTTGACTCGTTTTAAGGAAAGCTTGTCTGGTCCTGAATATGCGAGTCGGTTTGTGGACGAAGTATTGGCTCGGGATATCGAAGTGTTGACGGAAACGACCGTTTTGTCGTTGAGCGCAGATAAGCAAATTACGGCAATCAACTCCAAATACGGAGTCTTCACCGTACAAGCAGGCGCGGTAGTTTTGGCGATGGGCTGTCGGGAACGCAGTCGCGGCGCGTTAAACGTTGCGGGTAGTCGTCCTGCAGGGATCTATTCGGCGGGTACAGCGCAAAAATATGTGAATATGAAAGGCTATATGCCTGGGAAACGGGTGGTCATACTCGGTTCGGGCGATATTGGTTTGATCATGGCGCGGCGTATGACGTTGGAAGGCGCGAAAGTGCTTGCCGTTTGCGAAATTATGCCGTATTCGAGCGGTTTAAAACGGAATATTGCGCAATGCTTGGACGATTTTGATATTCCCCTGTATTTGAACCATACTTTGACAAAAATTGAAGGCGAAGACCGTGTAACGGGCGTCGTCGTCTCCAAAGTCGATGATAATAAGCAGCCGATTGCGGGTACGGAAATGCATTTCGACTGCGACACAGTACTTTTCTCCGTTGGGCTGATTCCCGAAAACGAGTTGACGAAAGGCGCGGGGATTCCTTTATCAAACCGTACGCGCGGCGCGATTGTATACCAAAACCGCGAAACGCTCGTGGACGGTATCTTTGCGGCAGGGAACGTTTTGCAAGTGCATGATTTGGTGGACTTTGTTTCTGAAGAATCGGAGCTTGCGGGCGCTTCGGCGGCGAAATACGTTCTGCAAGG
>JAFVRU010000177.1 GCA_017504065.1 Clostridia bacterium | reverse complement strand
TAACATCTTTTTCTCCTTTATTTTTCGTATACCGAGCGTTTCAACACGCCAACGTACGGCAAATTGCGGTATTCTTCCGCATAGTCGAGCCCGTACCCGATCACAAACTCGTCTTCGATGACAAAACAGGTATATTCGGGTTCAATCGGCACTTCTCTCCGTTCGGGCTTGTCGAGCAACGTTACGATATTTATGCTATTCGGCAAACGGGAATTCAACAACTTCTTCAAGTTATACAACGTATTTCCGGAGTCGATAATATCTTCCACGATCAACACGTCGCGACCCTTGATATCCGTTGCCAAGTCCTTTTTGATCGTCAATTCGCCCGTCGATTTCGTACCGTTGCCATAAGACGAAACCGCCATGAAATCGATGGTCAACGGCGTTTGCATATTGCGGATCAAGTCGGAGAAAAACACGACGCTCCCTTTCAAAATGCAAATGACGACGGGTCTTCTCCCTTCGTACAGCTTATCGAGCTGCGCCGCTACGACCTTTACCCGTTCTTCGATCTGTTCTCTCGTGAGCATAACCCGCTCTACGTCTGCGTGAATGACTGCCATAATAAATTTTCCTTCCTTTGTATTTTATATTATATCACCCTGACGCAAAATGGCAAGGTAAAAAATATTTCAAAAATGGTAAAAACTAAAACCGTTAAAACTTAAAAAGTTTTATCCGTTTTTACGATCGATAAATACAGCACGTTTTCCGTATCTTCGTCCACCTTAACTTTTTCGGAGATCTCCACGCCGCAAACCGCGTAGACTTCCCCGCCGCCCGACTGCGCGATCAAAGGCAAATACGCCCGATCCGCCACAGGGATTTTATACTCGTTGAAAAATTTCTTTAACGATTTCGTACCGCCGCCGAACTTTTCAATCTCGTCCCCGTCCCGTCGAACCCGAAACGTCGCGTCTTTGGGTAGCTTGTTCCCGTCCAGCCTTAAAACGCGGTACTCGCCCCTTTCTTTCGGCTCGGTTTCCGAAACGCGTACTACGTACGCGCCGCTATCGAACCCGTCTTTTGTGAACGCTCGTTCCTGCGGTTTTTCCAAGCTCGGCTTGTCGGTTTTTTTACGGAATACGATCCCTTGCGTTCCTTTCTCCGCCTGAACGCCGTTCGGCAAATCCAACGCCGCGCCCCGCTCCAAATCCTGCAATAGAAACGCGCTTTCCAAATGCAGCGCGGTATAGTCCTTTTCCACGCCCAACGCCTTCATCGCCGTAAGGCACGCCCGCCGAAACAACGGTTTTTCGCTCGAAAACGCCACCGTGTATTCCCCGTTCTTCACCGAAAGCAAGGCGTTCGCTTGCCGATACAAATACTCGTCGTCGTCTTGCGCGAGCCGCGCAAACCGCGCAAGGTTGCGTTTCGCCCCCGCGACCGCTTCTTCCAAATTCGGCAACACGTTTAAGCGTAATTGATTCCGCGTCGCGTCCGTTTGTGCGTTGGTGGAGTCCGTACGGTACGCAAGCCCGTGTTCCTTTGCGTACGCTTCTAACTCCGCTTTCGACTTCTCCAAAAACGGGCGGAGTAGCCACCCGCGTTCTTCCGTCATGCCTTTCACACCCGAAAGCGACGTGCCCCGCGCCAAGCGGAACAACACCGTCTCCGCTTCGTCGTCCTGATGATGCGCCGTCGCGATATAATCTACCTTTCCGCTTTCGACAAGCCCCGAAAAACACCCGTAGCGGAAATTCCGCGCCGCCGTTTCCAAACTCTGTTTTTCCCGTTTCGCGATCTCGGGACAATCCGCTGCAAAGAAAAAGAGCGGGATTTGCCATTGCTTGCAAAGCGCCTTGACAAACTCGGCGTCTTGAACGCTTTCTTCCCCGCGAATCCCGTGCTCACAATGCGCCGCGGAAAGCTCGAATCCATACTCCGTTTCCAAACCCTTTAAATAATGCAAAAGACACGTCGAGTCCATTCCCCCCGACGTTGCCACGCAAATCCTTTTGCCTGAAAACTTCCCGAATTGCATCATAAATTCAGTATACCATACTCTCCGCCTTTTTGCAAGGCTTTTGACGGAAAAATTTCCCGCGCGCGCAAAAAAAACTCCGTTTAAACGGAGTTTTTTATAAATCCCTATTCGTCTTTCCCGCGATAAGCTTTCACGTACAGCGCTTCGATCTCTTTGACGAGCGGATACCGCGGATTCGCGCCCGTGCATTGATCGTCGAATGCGTCTTTGCTCATCTGCCCAAGCGAGCGCATAAACGCCTTTTCGTCGGCTTTCTCTCCGAGCGCGTCTTGGATGGAGAGCGGAATTTCCAACCGCTTTTGCAGTTCTTCGATCTTGCCGAGCAAATTCTCAAACGTTTCTTCGTCCGTCGCCCCCGCGCACCCGACGTACCGCCCGATCTTCGCGTAGCGCGCCAAGCAATCGGGATAAGCGTACTGCGGGAACGTGCCCATCTTCTCTGGAGCGGGAACGGCGTTATAGCGCATCACCCACGGCAACAACAGGGAGTTCGCCAACCCGTGCGGCAAATGCCACCGCGCGCCCAATTTATGCGCCATGGAATGACACAACCCCAAAAACGCGTTCGCAAAGGCAATCCCCGCCATCGTAGCGGCGTTTGCCACCTTTTCCCGAGCCTGTAAATTCCCGCCGCCCTGCTCGTAAGCGATAGGCAGGTATTCGATGAGCAGCGAAATCGCTTCCAAGGCAAGCCCGTTCGTGAAATCGGAAGCGAGCATAGACGCAACCGCTTCAATCGCATGCGACAACGCGTCAAAACCCGCGTAAGCCGTCAACCGCGGCGGGATCTCCGTCATCAAATCGGCGTCGCAAATCGCCATCGTCGGCATCAGCTCGTAATCCGCAAGCGGGTATTTCTCGCCTGTTTTCTCGTCGGTGATTACGGCAAACGGCGTAACTTCGCTTCCCGTGCCCGCCGTCGTAGGAATCGCGATAAACGCCGCTTTCGTTCCCATTTTCGGGAACCCGAACACCCGTTTCCGAATGTCCATAAACCGCATCGCCAAATCCTCGAATTTTACCGACGGATGCTCGTATAACACCCACATAATCTTCGCCGCGTCCATCGGCGAGCCGCCGCCCACGGCAATCACCACGTCGGGTTTAAACTCCGTCATTCGCTTCGCGCCCGCCCGCGCGCATTCCAAAGTCGGATCGGGGGTTACGTCGAAAAACTCCGTCCGCTCAATCCCCAGCTCGTCCAAAATATCCGTTACCCGTTTCGCGATCCCGTTCCGATATAAAAACTCGTCCGTAACGACAAACGCGCGTTTCTTTCCGTACACTTCCGAGCCGAGCTCTTTAAGCGCCGTCCGCAAGCACCCGCGTTTGAAATACACCTTTTCGGGAGCGCGAAACCAGAGCATATTCTCCCGCCGCTCGGCTACCGTTTTGACGTTGATAAGCTCCTTTACGCCGACGTTCTCGCAAACGCTGTTCCCGCCCCAAGACCCGCAACCGAGCGTGAGCGACGGAGTCAAGCGGAAATTATACAAATCCCCGATCCCGCCCTGCGCCGCGGGCGTATTCACCAAAATCCGACAGGTTTTCATACAATCGCAAAACGCAGAAAACCGTTCCGCGGATTTTTTTACGTCAATATAGATCGAAGCCGTATGCCCGAACCCGCCGCCGCGAATGAGTTCGTCCGCAATTTGCAAGCCGCGTTCGAAACTCTCCGCGCGATACGCCGCCAAAACGGGCGAAAGTTTTTCCTTGGAAAAAGGCTCGTCCCCGCCCGTAGACGATACTTCGGCAACCAATACTTTTACGTCGCCTGCAAGCGTGATCCCGCAAAGTTCCGCAATCTTTCGCGCCGATTGCCCGACGATGTTCGGGTTCAATTTCCCGCCGTCGAACATGCCTTTGCGCAACAAATCCTTTTCTTCTTCGCTTAAAAAATAGCAGCCGAGCCCTGCAAGTTCGGACTTGAACGCGTCGTAAATTTCCGTTTCCACCACCACCGATTGTTCGGATGCGCATATCATTCCGTTGTCAAACGTTTTGGAGTGCACGACCGACGCCGCCGCCGTTTTCAAATCCGCCGTCCGCTCGATCAAAGCGGGTACGTTCCCTGCGCCGACCCCGATCGCGGGTTTGCCCGACGAATACGCCGCCTTGACCATCGCCGAACCGCCCGTCGCCAAAATCAAATCGGCTTCCCGCATAAGCGTTGCGGAAAGTTCCACACTCGGCTCGTCAATCCAACCTACGATCCCTTGCGGAGCGCCCGCCGCTACGGCAGCTTCCAAAACCACCCGCGCCGCTTCGATCGTACACGCCTTTGCGCGCGGATGCGGGGATAAAATCAGCCCGTTTCTCGTTTTCAAGCAAATGAGCGCTTTAAAGATCGCCGTCGAAGTCGGATTGGTGGTGGGAATAATCGCCGCCGCCACGCCGATCGGTTCGGCAATCCGCGTATATCCGCTCGCTTCGTCCCGTTCCAACACTCCGCAAGTCTTTTCGTTTTTATAGCGGTTGTATACGTACTCTGCC
>JAFVRU010000176.1 GCA_017504065.1 Clostridia bacterium | reverse complement strand
GTGGACGGGGAAGTCGACTATATTACGCCGCAATTCACGTCGGAAAACTTCGATCGGTTGGACGGCTTGAAGAGTAAGGGCTACGAAATGCTGAAAGGCTGGCAGCTCGGCTACGGTTATATCGGTATCAACGCAGGGAAAGTTAAGAACATCAACACGCGTAAAGCGATTATGTCGGCTATGCAAACGAGTCTTGCGCTCGAATACTATGAAGACGGTACTTGTAAGAATATCGACTGGCCTATGTCCATGGAAAGCTGGGCATATCCGTACGGGGACGACGGCGTAACGTCTGCGCCCAACGGTAAGGATTATATGCAATGGACGTCGGTGGACGCGGCTAGAACCAAGATTCAAAAATATACGGACTTGGCGAAAGCGGAAGGCGAAACGGATTTCGAAATCAAATTCACGATCGCAGGCGCGTCCATTACCGAACACCCGACGTACAACGTATTCAAGCAAGCGGCAGAGCTCTTGAACGAAATGGGTTGGAAGGTAGAAGTCAAAGCGGACTCTCAAGCGTTGATGAAGCTTTCGACGGGCTCGCTCGAAGTATGGGCGGCTGCTTGGGGTTCGACGATCGATCCCGATATGTATCAAGTATACCACAAGGATTCCACGGCGACGTCCGTATATGCTTGGGGGTATAGAGAAATTAAAGCAAACGACACCTTGTATTACAGAGAATTTGATATCATTGACAATTTGAGTAAGATCATTGACGACGCGCGTTCGATTGTAGAACAACCGACGAGAAAAGCGCTTTATAAACAAGCGATGGGCTTGGTGTTGGATTTGGCAGTAGAAATGCCCGTATATCAACGTATGACGTTGTACGCTTACAACAGCAAGGCGATCAAAGGTCTGACGGCGTCTGCCGACGGGATCGTAAATTCCTATACTTCGCCGCTTGAAAAAGTTTGGGAGTTGGAATTGGCTTAATCTTTGATAAAAATTATCTACACTTGGAGTAAAAATGTTTAAGTATATTTTAAAAAGATTGGGAATCTCCGTTTTAATCTTGCTGGGCGTTTCCTTTCTTCTGTACGCATTGCTCCGTTGCATGCCGACGGACTTCGTAGACTCTAAAATTTTACAATTTCAACAGTCTACCCCGGAAGGCGTTACGGAAGAATTTAAACAACTCATGTATAAAACGTATGGGTTAGACGGCAATATTATCGAAGGATATAACGATTGGTTGAGTAACTTCTGCCTTTTGGATTTTGGGAAGAGCTTTGTCAATCAACGCGACGTTCTTTCGGAGATTTTCAGCGCAGATAAACTCGGTACTTCCTTTATGATTGCGGCGATCGCGACAATTTTTGAATTTTTGATCGCGATCCCGCTCGGGATTACCGCGGCAACGCATCAATATTCCGTACGCGATTACGTGGTTACCATACTCGTATTGATCGGGATTTCCTTGCCGTCTTTCTTCTTCGGACAAATGTTGAAGAACATTTTCGCAATCGAATTGGGCTGGTTCCCCCCTGCAGGTATGAGCGACGAATCTCGTACCTACGTAGGGTTTGCGAAGTTTATGGATTACGCAAGACACATGTTCTTGCCCGTGTTGACGGTTGTCATTCTGTTCATTGGCGGACGTATGAGAATGACGAGAACGAACATGCTCGAAGTTATGAACTCCGATTATATCCGTACGGCGCGCGCGAAAGGCTTGTCGGAAGGCAAAGTCATTTATAAGCATGCGTTCCGTAATACGCTCATTCCCGTTGTAACGGGTTTGGCGGGCTTGATTCCGTCCTTGTTCTCGGGCGCGATGATTACCGAAGAAGTTTTCGACTTGAGCGGTATCGGTCAGTACGCGTTGGATTCGATGATGCAAGGGGATATCCCCGTCATTATGACGTATAATATGTTCTTGGCGTTCCTATCGGTTATGGGTGTTTTACTCGCCGATTTGATGTATGCGGTCGTTGACCCGCGCGTCAAGCTGGCGTAAAGGAGAAAAGAGATGGAAGAAAAGAAAGAATTAGGCGCAGAACCCGTAGAAGCGGAAGAAACGGCGGTTGCCGCGCTTGCCGCGCTTGCCGTGGAAGACGGGGAAACGCCTTTAGATAAAAACGTACGGCTGATGTCGCCTACGCGTATGGTGCTCCGTCGGTTTTTCCGTTCGAAGTTGTCCATTGTAGGGCTTGTAATGCTTGTAACGTTGTTCTTGTTCTGTTGGCTCGGTCCGACGGTATATCACCGTTGGGGCGAAATTGAAACGGACCGTACGGGACGTGTTGTATACCAAGAATATGAAGCGGGAACGGAAGAAGATCCGTTTATGCAAGTCATTGTTACCGACAAGGGTATCAACCTGTATGCCGAACCGTCTGCGGGGCATTTGCTCGGTACGGACGAAAAGGGTATGGACGTATTTACTCGTTTGATGTACGGCGGCAGACTGTCGCTCACCATCAGTTTCCTTGCCGTTCTATTAACGTCGGCAATCGGGATTGTTTTGGGCGGCATAGCGGGTTACTACGGCGGCTGGGTCGATAACGTCATTATGCGTATATGCGACGTCTTGATGTGCTTGCCAACGCTACCGTTGATGTTGATTATCGGTACGGTATTGGACGCAAACAACGTACCATCGGAATATTACATATATTTGCTAATGGGGATATTATCGCTATTCTCATGGACGGGCATGGCGCGGCTCGTACGCGGTCAGATCTTGTTCTTGCGGGAGCAGGAATACATGGTCGCTGCGGAAGCGATGGGGTATTCCACGCCGAGACGAATCTTTAAGCATTTGTTGCCCAACGTATTGCCGCAAATTCTCGTTTCCATGACTATGTCGCTCGGGAGCATGATTTTGTACGAATCGACGTTGTCCTATCTCGGATTAGGGGTACAGATTCCCTATGCTTCTTGGGGTTCGATGGTACAGGTTATTTCGGGCAACAACTACGTTTTGCAAAATTATTTCAACGTATGGGGCCCTCCGGGGATCTGTATTATCATCGCCGTGCTTGGGTTTAACTTTATCGGCGACGGGTTGCGCGACGCACTTGATCCCAAGCAAAGGAGATAAGATATGGCGTTGTTTAAGAAAGATCAAGCAAAAGCGGAAGCGAAAAAGCATTATCTCACAGGGAAAGAAGTAAAGGCGATCGCGAAAGCGAACGCGCAAGAAATGCGCCGCCTTGAAAAAGCAAAAAAACGCAAAGCGCCCCGTTCGGAATACGTAACGGAAATGAAGGACGATAACAATATTTTGGAAATCGAAAATCTTCATTCCTATTTCTTTACCGATCAAGGGGTCGTAAAAGCGGTCAACGGCGTGCAGTTCAATATTCCTTTAAACTCGACGGTAGGCGTCGTAGGGGAATCGGGCTGTGGGAAATCGGTAACGTCAATGTCGGTTATGCGCCTTTTGCAAGGTCCTTCGGGACAGATTGTAGAAGGTTCGATCCGATTCAAGACGAACGATTTCAAACGCGACGAAAAGGGGAATTATATTCCCGTATACGAAAAGGACGAAAACGGCGAAATTATTCAAGAACCCGTTTTAGATAGAAAGGGCAACCCGAAATTGGACAAAGCGGGTAAGCCTTTGACAAGACCCAAACAGGTCAAGGACGAAAACGGCATCGGCGTATTCGAAAAGGAAGAAACCGTATACGATATCGCAAAAATGCCCATTCGCGAAATGTACCGTTTGCGCGGTAGACAAATGTCGATGGTATTCCAAGAACCGATGACTTCGCTCAACCCCGTATTCACGATCGGGAATCAGTTGGACGAAGTAACGTTGTTGCACGTACCCGGCGCGACGAAAGAATACGCGAAAAAACGTTCTATTGAAATGTTGGACATGGTCGGAATCGCAATGTCGGAACGCGTGTATGCTTCCTATCCCCACGAACTTTCGGGCGGTATGCGTCAACGTGTTATGATCGCAATGGCATTGGCTTGCGAACCCCGTTTGATTATCGCGGACGAGCCGACTACGGCGCTCGACGTAACCATTCAAGCGCAGATTTTGGACCTTTTCAACGATTTGAAGAGAAGAATTAACGGTTCGATCTTATTGATCACGCACGACTTGGGCGTTATTGCCGAAATGGCGGATTACGTCGTGGTTATGTACGCGGGACGAATTATTGAACAGGGTACGGCGGCGGAAATTTTCCACAACCCGTTGCACCCGTATACGCAAGGCTTGCAAAAATCCAAACCGACGATGAAGTCGTCGGGGGATAAGTTGTTCAATATTCCCGGGAACGTACCCAATCCAATCAATATGCCCAACAACTGCTACTTTAAGGAAAGATGCGCGCAATGCATCGGCAAATGCTCCGGCGATTATCCGAAGATGATTCAGGTAAGCCCGACGCATTTCGTAAGTTGTCATTTATACGACGAATCGAAGGAAGATTGATATGAAGAAAAAAGACGTAGAAGTACAATCGGACGTAACGCTTCAAGGTGAAGCGAGCGCGACGGTTGACAACGAAATCCAAGAAACTGCGGAAACGGTAGAACCGACGACGGAAAACGTAGCCGTGGAAACGGAAGTTGCATTCGACGACGTAGCCGAACAAGCGAAAGAAGAAGCGGAGCGCCAAGCGCAGATCGACGCGGATAGATTGCTTCCGCCCGATCCCGACGCTTTGCTCGAAGTTCGCCATTTGAAGAAACATTTCGTGTTGAAAAAGACTTTGATGGGCGTACCCCTTTCGACGCTGAAAGCGGTGGACGACGTTTCTATCAAAATCCACCCCGGCGAAACGCTCGGGATCGTAGGGGAATCCGGTTGCGGAAAGACTACGATGGGCAGAACGATATTAAAGCTGCATCAGCCGACGGAAGGACAAATTTTCTTTGAAGGGCAGGATATCGCGGGGTTTAGCTCCAAGCAAATGCGCGCGTTGCGTACGAAAATGCAGATTGTATTCCAAGATCCGTATTCTTCGTTGCCGCCCAGAAGCACGGTTGGCGACATTTTGTCTGAACCCGTAAAAGTACATAAGATTGTTCCACCCGAACAAGTCAAGGAATACGTATTGGGGATTATGGAACAATGCGGTCTTCGTGATTACTATTACGAAAGATACCCGCACGAATTCTCGGGCGGGCAACGTCAACGTATTTGTATCGCGCGGGCTTTGGCGGTTGCGCCCAAACTCGTCATTTGCGACGAGCCGGTTTCCGCGCTCGACGTGTCGATTCAAGTGCAAATCATCAACTTGTTGAAGAAATTGCAACAGGAACGTCAACTCACGTATTTGTTCATTTCGCACGACTTGTCGGTTGTAAAACACATTTCTGATAAAATCGGCGTTATGTATCTCGGTTCGATGGTGGAATTCGGCGGCAAGCAAGCGATTTTCGACAAACCCTTGCACCCGTATACGCAAGCGTTGTTCTCCGCTGTTCCTAACCCTGATCCCAACGAAAAGGTGGATCGTATCTTGTTGAAAGGGGATATTCCGTCCCCCGCAAACCCGCCGAAGGGTTGTAAATTCCATACGCGCTGCCCGAAAGCGATGGAGATCTGTCAACATATCGCTCCCAAATATCAGGAGTATGAAGACGGGCATTTCGTAGCTTGTCATTGTTACGAACAGGAGTAAGTATGGCTCGAAAGAAGCAAAAAAAGGAAAAGGTCATTTATTACGACGACAATTCCACGATTGCGGATATGTCGAGCGTGAACCGCCAGGGCACGCCGCAACCGCCGCCGCCACCGCGGCGTAAGTCGACGGGCAGGCAAAAATGGCGCACGTATTGGAATGCGGTAAAGATGATGGTTTTCCCGATGTGCGTCGTGTTGTTGGTTTTGGCGGCGCTGTATTTCCTACTGATGTTGCTCGGGGGGAATATCTTTTAAAAGCAAAGTTGCGAAACGGTTGTTTCGCAACTTTTTTTACGGAAAATCAAATACTCTTGCGTAAGATCGTGAAAAGTTCTTGACAAAAATCCGAAATAGGTATACAATAATAACAAGAAAGCCTAAAGGTGGAGAAATTATGAAAGCGAAAAAACAAAAAGTTGCGGCAACGCCCGTACAAACACAGGAAGAAGTAAAGAACTACGTAGTGAATTGTCCGAAATGCGGCGCAGCGTTGAATATGAAAACGGGCGGCGTAGCCTATATGTGTCCGGTTTGCAATACGTTATTACGCATTCGCAAAGGGGAAAAGATGGTCAAAGACGTTTCTTCGTATCCCACGTCGGAAGCTTACGTAACTACATACGAAAACTAATTATAAAGCAAAAACAAAAACGCCGTAACACAGGTTACGGCGTTTTCTCATACTTAACAGCAATTACAGCAAACTTGCAGCGTCCTTATCGCAAATAACGGTAACGCAAGGGTGGAGCTGTAAAACAGACGCAGGAAGCGCGGGAGTGATCTCGCCCTTGACCATGCCTTTTACCGCCGCCGCTTTGTTCTTACCCGAAACAACCATGACGATGGATTTCGCTTGCATAATATTCTTAATCCCCATAGACAACGCTTGACGGGGTACTTCGTCGATGGAAGCGAACAAACGGGAGTTGTCTTTGATCGTATTTTCCGTAAGATCAACGATATGCGTTACGGAATCAAACGGCGTGTTGGGTTCGTTGAAGCCAATGTGTCCGTTCGAGCCGAGCCCCAATACTTGTACGTCTTGTTGCTTGGTTTCCAAAAGTGCGTTATATCTGTCGCATTCCTTTTGCAAATCGGCAGCCGCACCGCAAGGCAGGTTGGTGTTCGCTTGATCGATATCGATAGAATCGAACAGGTTCGTCCGCATAAAGTACGCGTAGCTTTGGTCGTGATCGGCGGTCAATCCAACGTATTCATCCAAGTTTACCGAGCTTACGTTCTTGTAAGACGTGCCGTTTTCTTCATGATCCTTGATCATGTTTTGATACGTGCCGATAGGGCTAGAACCGGTCGCAAGACCGAGCACCGCATTCGGGTTCTTTTTCACAACGTCAATGAGTATTTCCGCTGCTTTTTTGCTCATTTCATCGTAGTTTTCCGTGATAATAACTTTCATAATCATAGCTCTCCTAATTTTTATTTTATGTCCGATAGTATTATACTCTATCGGAGTTTTTAAGTCAAGCGTTTGAAAGAAAAAGGACTCGATTTTCTGTGGGGAGTGAAAAACTTGACGGCTTTTTGAGAAAAGTTCTCTAAAACGTTTGACGAATTTTGTCAAATATGATAGAATTATGATAGGTTTGAAAAAGTTTCGTTGATAAATGATTCGATTTCAGATCAAAAAATTTTTTAAGGAGTTTTTTTATGGCTAATTTCAATGCTTTTCTCGACAAGAAATTTGAGTTGTCGAAAAAGGGAACGAACGTCAAGACGGAAGTCATTGCCGGCTTAACGACGTTCATGGCGATGGTTTACATCCTTATGGTAAATGCAGACATGTTTGCAAACCTTGGGGTTGTATCCTACGGTGCGATGTATATCGTTACGGCGCTTTCCGCGATTATCGGCACGGTGCTGATCGGGCTTTTGGCAGGGTTGCCTTTGGCGCAAGCGCCCGGTATGGGGTTGAACGCATTCTTCGTATTCACGATGTGTTTCGGGTTTGGGTTCTCGTATGCAAATACGTTGGTGTTCATTTTAATCGACGGTCTTGTATTTATATTGCTTACCGCTACGGGGCTTCGTAAGAAGATTTTTGAAGCGATTCCCGCAGACATTAAGAAAGCGATCCCCGCAGGTATCGGTTTGTTCATTGCTTTCATCGGCGCGCAAAATGCAGGTTTGGTAATCGCTGATCCTTCGACGGGCGTTACGATGGGGAGTATGAACCTGTTGAGCGAAACGAGAGCTTGGTTTGATATTATTCCCTTGCTTGTTGTTATCGTTGGCGTAATCGCGATTGCGGCATTGTCTAAGAAAGGCGTGAAAGGCGCTATTCTTTGGGGGATCTTGTTCTCCGCGGTAGTTTATTATGCGGTAATGGGCGTCAGCGCAGCTTGCGGAAACGATGCATGCACGGCATATTTCAAAGCAATTACGTTTGATAACCCGATTAACGCGTTCAAGGATTTCGGTGAAATGTCTTTCGCGAAAGTATTCACGGATGGGTTTGATTTCTCTGATTATATCGATGCAAACGGTATGTTTGACTTTATCCTTGCGCTTGTTACGGCGTCCTTGGCGTTCTGTCTTGTAGATATGTTCGATACGCTTGGTACGTTGTACGGCGCTTGCAAGAGCGGTAACTTGCTTGACGAAAAGGGCGAAGTTCCCAACCTTAACAAAGCGATGATGGCGGACGCTGTTGCAACTTGTGCAGGTGCGGTTCTCGGTACGTCCACGGTTACGACGTTCGTTGAATCTTCGGCTGGTACGGCTGCAGGCGGTAAGACGGCGCTTACGTCTTACGTAGTAGCGATTTTGTTCGCGGCTGCAATGTTCCTTTCGCCGATCGCGCAATTAATTCCTTCTTGCGCAACGGCTACGGCGCTCATCTACGTTGGTATCTTGATGATGGTGAACGTTCGTGATATCGAATGGACTGATCCTGCGATCGCGCTTCCCGCATTCCTTACGATTGCGATGATGCCGTTTACTTACAACATTTCGTTCGGTATCGGCTTCGGCCTTGTTTCGTACGTGCTTATCAGAGTATTCACGGGCAAAGCGAAAGAAGTTTCCGTTGCTACGTATGTTTTGACGGCAATCTTCTTGTTGATGTTCTTGTTCACGCACTAATCGCGTAAAAGAGTAAAAGCAAACGGGTCGGACGGTTGTCCGACCCGAATGTTTTTTATGGGAAGAAGTGTGAATACATTTTCCCGAAATATTTTTGGTTTTCAAGGCAAAAAGCTTTGACAACGGACAAAAAATGTGGTATAGTAATATAGCTTTATGAGCTATGCAGAAGTACCCAAGAGGCTCAAGGGGCTCCCCTGCTAAGGGAGTAGTATGGGAAAACCGTAGCGCGGGTTCGAATCCCGCCTTCTGCGCCAAAAGAACGGATAGGCAACGCCTATCCGTTCTTTTGGCGTTGGAGTGGGTCGCTCGACGCCGCGAGTTCTTCGCGGGTTCGCGCGAGCGAGTTCCGCACGATTGGGCAGAGTGATGTGAAAGCAATCGGACGAGCGACGCTACGAGCGAAAGCGAGTAATGCCGTCTTCTGCGCCTTTGGCGTTAGAGTGGGTCGCTCGATGTCGCGAGTTCTTCGCGGGTTCGCGCGCAAGGCAATGCCTTGACTAGGTCTTTCTATCTTTCGTTGTCGGTAGGGTGTTGCTTATTTGTTTTCGATATTGTCATTCTGGAACGAGCGGAGCGAAGTGATAGAATCTGATCAATCGACAAGGCAACGCCTTGACTAGGTCTTTCTATCTTTCGTTGCTGTTAGGGTGCGGCTCGTTGGTGTCCCTATTGGCATCATGCGCGGAGTGATCGCCTAGCGTGGAAGTAGTTCGAACTTGCAAACTAATGAGAAGAAAAGCAACAAGAATAGACAAAAAACGAGCCTTTCTTTCCCTATAAAATTCTTGCTATCCGACGTAAAATATGATACAATATATCTAACAAAAGAAAAGAAGGTGCACTCTATGAATATTTGGCATGACATTTCTTTGGATCGCATTACGCCAAAAAGTTTCGAAGCGTTTATTGAGATTCCCAAAGGCTGCAAAACAAAATATGAATTGGACAAAGAAACGGGTTGCTTAAAGCTCGATCGGGTATTATATACGTCCACGGTCTATCCCGCAAATTACGGGTTTATTCCCAAAACGTACGCGGAAGACGAAGATCCTTTGGACGTTTTGGTTTTATGCGGAGAAACGATTTATCCAACTACGCTCGTGCGGTGTTATCCGATCGGCGTGATCAAAATGATCGACAACGGTTCGCTTGATGAGAAAATTATTGCGATTCCGTTCGGCGATCCTACGTATAACAATTATTACGATATTCACGAATTGCCCAAGCATGTATTCGATGAAATGATGCACTTCTTCGAAGTGTATAAATCCTTGGAGCATAAACAAACGACAGTCAAGGAAATTTGTCATCGCGACGAAGCGATGGAATGCATTGAAAAATGTATTGCCGCGTATAAGAAGAAATTTAAAAAGCACAAGTGAGTAAAAACTCCCGAAAGAAAACAATCTTTTTTTGAAAATACCTGTTTTTTTTCGGAAAGGATATTGACAATACAAAGAAAAAAATGTATAATAAAAAGGAGAGAAAATCTTTTGTAAAAAAGGACGAAGATCGTATCTCCAAAACGGATAAGGGCAAAAAAACAAGGAGACTATATTATGAGAAAGTACAAAGTGAAAACTGTACCGACCAAACAGAGCGTTTACTTAAAAAAGCGCATTGCAAAAACGCGTTCCCGCGCAAAGTTCGTCGGGATCTTGTATTTGCTTGCAACGATGGCGTTGGCTGCGGCGGCTTGTTTGCCGCTCTTGGACATCGGCACGTTGTCCCAATTACAAGTAACGGAATTTTACAAAGTCTTTAAAGGTATGAAACTCGACAATTTGAAAACGGCGGCGGGGATTTATCATTACGTACCTTACATCCTGTACGGGTTGCTGTTGTTTACGTTGCTCATTAACGTTTTCAAGGCGCTTTCCAAACTCAACTGGTTGTTTAAGAAAAAGGCGAGTAAAACGTACGGGTTTAACCGTAACGTATATGCTATGGAAGATTTGAGCCGAATTTTCTCCGGTTCGTTCGCCGTGATTATTTTGATCAATTTCGTCATTTGCGTTTTGTCGGGCTTGCCCTTGGAATTGTTGAAATTCGAAAACGTGAAATGGTTGATTTTTGTGCTCGCAGGCGGACTTGCGGTGCATTTCCTTTGCGGGCTCTGGGGCGGCAAGGCGAGCTTGTTCGTGATCCATGAAGGCGTGGGAATCGTCGAACAAAAACGGGATTGCGGCAGAGTTGCGCCGTTCATTCGGAACTTGTTGCAAGTAGCGGCTGCGTTCGCGATGCTGTATTTCTTCTTGAAAGCGACGACGATTGCGGTTTGTATCGATCCGTTGCTCCAAAAAGGCGCGTTTAAAGAATACGTGATGAATAAGGACAAAATGTTCTATTTCATCGCAACGGCGGTGCAAGTCGTTATGATTATTTGGCTTATGGTGCTTGTAAAGCACGCGACGGCTTCGACGGAATACGGTATTGAAGGCAAACATGCCGCGGGAATGAAGAATTATCGCGTATTCGCGTTCTTCACCGTGCTCTCAGTTGTAGGCGTAATCGCTTGTAGATATTTGTTCGGGGAAGCGGGATTTGTTCTCGGAATGTGGGCTCCGTTGGAAAAACTCTCCGAAGCAAAAGAACTCATCAAAGCGATCAAGGATACGAGTTTGGAATTCGTGATCATCGCGGCGATTGCGTTCGTTATGTTCATCATCGAACTCATTATGCATAACATGCCGCGCAGCAAAGAAGAAAAGCTGCTGAAAAAAGCGGGCATAAAGGGGAAGATGGATATGGTGGAAGAACAGCCTATGCCTGCTCCCATGTCGAGCGACGAAATGGATTTGGACGATTTCCTTTCCGCGAACTATAACCCTGCATATCCTATGGGTCAGCCGAATGGATATCCGCAAAAAAACAACATGGAATATAATTATTGATTGGGCATACCGAACGATAAAGAGCGCGTTTCCCCCGACAAACTTCGGGGGAGCGTGCGTTTGATATAATGGGGAAAAATTATGCAGATAACCAATTCGAAAGCGGTTGCGTTACGGAAAAAAGTCCGTTCGGCGCACCGTAAAATGAAAATTGTCGGTACGTTATATTTGTTGGGCGTGATTGCGCTTCCGATCTTGGCGGCGCTGTTTGCGTTCGTCAAAATAGACGTAGCCGATGGAAAGAACGTCGCTTTGGACGTTTTCCACGTTTGGGATTTGTTGAAATGGCAAAAACCCTTACAAACTCTGCCTTTGACGGGGTTTGTCGCGGCTTGTATCTATGCGTTGTTGCTCTCTACGCTGCTCATCAATCTGTTCCGTTGTTTTGCGCAAAGGGGCGGACTGTATCGGGAACGGGTAACGCGGGAACACGGTTTTAACGAAAATTTCGTGCATTTAAAACGCATTGGGCGAATTTTTTCCGGCTCGTTTGCGAGCGTGTGCAACTTATACGCATTGATTTTCTTGGTCTGTGGCAAAGACTACGCGGAAATGCAAATTTTGGGCGCGGCAACGCTCGGCGTTGGGCTCGTATTCCATTTCTGGTGCGGCTTGATGGGCGGCAAAGTGAGTTTGTTTAGCTACGACGTATCCAAAGCCGATTACGTAGAACACAAGCGGGAAATCGGACGAATCGCGCCGTTTTTCCGAAATTTATTACAGCTTTGTATTATGGCGGCGGTATGGTTCTTGCTGTTGGAGCGCAATTCCTTCCCCGTAGCGATTGCAACGTTCGTCGCGGGCGGTTTGGACGGCGTTTTGGAAAATAAGACGCTTTTGATCGATTGCGGGTTGCAAGTTTTGATGATGTTGCTTACCTTTGCCTTGGTTTCGCATGCGACGTCGGATCGGGAATTCGATCAAGCGGGAAAACAGGCGAAAGGAGCGAAGAAATTCCGCGGTTATTCCGTATTACTGTTCTTGGTTGCGATCGGAGCGACGGTTTGGGCTCTGATTGACGGCGGAAAAATTTGGATTCCTGCGGTTTTATCGGCGTTGGCGCTGGCGGGATTCTTGATCGATTTCTTCGTGGATATGAAAGCGACGTCGGACGAAGACGCGTTGACGGGTAAGAAAAAGAAAGTGCGGACGGGCGTGATTTTTGACACCGTCAGCTATGAAGGCAGAATTTAAAACAAAAGAGAAAAAACCAAAATGGGAGAGAAGATATTATGAGAGCGTACGGATCGGTCGGTGAAATGGCGGTAAGACGGATCAGAAAGGAACAGAATAAAGCGCGGAACGTCGGTTGGATCTATTTCTTGGGCACAATCGCTTTGGCGGTATTGGCGTTTTTACCATTCTTAAAAATTAATGGGGAAGCGTTTTCGGTAATAGACTACGTAGATTGGTACAAGAATTTCTTCAAGGCGTTGCCTGACGTATCAAAATTCTCGTATTTTTACGTCTTTTTATCGTTGTTCCTGATTGCAATTTTGTTCAATGCTCTGAAAGCTTTATTCCGTCTTGGGGGCTTACATAAACACTCCATGGCTCGGAAGGATCGCAATCGCGACGCAATGGAAAAAATGGGCAGTATTTTCTCGGGCTCGTTTGCGTGCTACGTGATCTACTATTTCCTGTATTTCCTGTTCTTTGGCTGGAAAGAGAACGCGTTTATGGATGTGGAGTTGACGCTGTTCGGCTACCTGACGTTGGGTGTTGGCTTGGGAGTGCATTGGCTCGCGGGCTTGGTTGGCGGCGGAGTTCGGAAGTTTAAAAACAGTACGTCTGTGGAAGAAGCAACACGTCCCTACGGGTTATTCCTGTATTTCTTGGGGAACTTATTGCAGCTTGCTGCGGTTGTCGGGATTTTGTATTTCTTCTTGGAAATCAGCAATATCGGATTGTACGTGTATTCCGTCATGCTCCAAGACAAATTCACGGTTTGCAGTACGGAAGAATGGATTTATTTGGGCTTGCAAGCGGCAACGGTATTGTGCGCGCTTGTGCTCGTGAAACACGCGACGGCGAATACGGAATTTAATTTCTTCGGTAGAGACGGAAAAGGTATGAAGAATTTCCGAGTATTCTCGCTTTTGACGGCGTTGTTTGCCGCAGGGTGTTTCGGGTATATTTGGTGGAAGACAAAAGAAGCTGGGAAAGCGGAATACTTCCACGAGTACTTGATCGTAGCGGGGATCGCGCTTGCAATCTTTGTTTTGGAATGCGTTTTAAAGGCGAATTGGAAGAAGTCGGACGACGAAACGGACGAAATTGCTGCGGTGGAGCAACCACAACAACCGTTACAACAACCGTTGCCGCAACCGGCTATGCCCCCGTATATGCCGTATCCGATGCCGATGCCACCGGTTGTGAACGTACACGCTCCGTATCCCGTACCCTGTTACGTACTGCCGATGCCGAGCCGTGAAGAACCGAAACCGCAGCCGCAACCCCTGGTGGAAACGGTCGTGGAAGAAAAAGAAGAAAGCAAGCCGACGCAAATTTCCAAGTGGCAAATTCTTTGCCCGACTTGCAAAAAGCGGTTGACGGTCAAGGATTCTTCGGCGTACCATTGTTGTCCTGCGTGCAATAACGTGTTCGAATTGCGTAAAGAAAACCGCAAGATGTTAAAGTCGGGTGTGTCGCAGTCGAATAAGGTTGTCGAAGAAAAGAAACCGTTCAGTTTGGTAGATTTTGATAAAGATCCTTTTGCGGATTGATCGCAAAGGAAGTTGGCTTGGGGAAAATGAAGAACAAGCGAAAGAAAAAGGAGTAATGCGATTATGGCAAAAGAAAATCAATTCGTAGAACAAATTGCCGATATCAACGCGGATTTCCCGCAATGGTATACGGACGTTGTATTAAAGACCAAATTGGTCGATTACGGACCGGTGAAAGGCACGATGGTCATTCGTCCGTACGGCTATGCGATTTGGGAGAGTATTCAAAGTGAACTGAATACCCGTTTCAAGAAACAAGGCGTGGAAAACGCGTATTTCCCCTTGCTCATTCCGATGAGTTATTTTACCAAAGAAGCGGAACACGTGGAAGGGTTTGCGCCCGAAGTAGCGGTAGTAACCGTAGCGGGCGGGGAAACGCTTGCCGAGCCTTTGGCAATCCGTCCTACGTCGGAAACGATTATCGGTACGATGTGCGGGAAATGGATTCAATCCTATCGAGATTTGCCGATGAAAGTCAATCAATGGTGTAACGTTATGCGTTGGGAAAAGACGACGCGTCCGTTCCTGCGTACGAGCGAGTTCTTGTGGCAGGAAGGGCATACCGTACACGCTTCTTCCGAAGAAGCGCAGGAAGAAACGCTGCAAATGCTCGAAGTATATAAGGAATTTGCCGAAAATTGTCTTGCAATTCCCGTAATGACGGGTCGAAAAACGGAAAAGGAAAAGTTTGCGGGCGCGATTGCGACGTATACCATGGAAGCGATGATGCGCGACGGAAAGAGCTTGCAAGCCGGAACTTCGCACTATATGGGGCAGAATTTCGCTACGGCGTTCGATATTCAGTTCTTGGACAACGACGGAGCGCATAAAACGGCTTACACGACGTCTTGGGGAGTTTCCACTCGCTTGATTGGCGCGATCATCATGACGCACGGCGACGAACGCGGTTTGGTGCTCCCGCCGGTGGTAGCGCCGATTCAATGCGTAATCGTTCCGATTGCGGCGAGAAAGGGCGGCGTTGTGGAAGCTTGTGAAGCGTTAAAAGCGGAATTGGAAGGGGCAGGTATTCGAGTAACGCTCGATAATAGTGATAATAGCCCTGGTTGGAAGTTCAACGAATGGGAAATGAAAGGCGTGCCTGTACGGATTGAACTCGGACCGCGCGATATTGAAGCGGGCAAGATGCTGTGCGCGCGGCGGGATACGTTGGAAAAGACGGAATTGCCGCTTGCAGGCGCTGCGGATAGCGTAAAAGCGTTGCTGAAGACGGTGCAAAAGGATATGCTGGAAGCGGCGAGAAAACGTCGGGACGAACGGATTGTGTATGCGGACGATATGGCAGGGATTCTCGCGGGCGTAGAAGCGGGGAATTTTGTCAAAGCGGGCTGGTGCGGTTGCCGTGAATGCGAAGATAAAATCAAGGAGCAAACGGCGGCGACGGCGCGTGTATACGCGGAAGGCGAAAGCGCGGAAACGTGCGCGGTATGCGGCAAGAAAGCCGAACACGTATTGGTTTACGCAAGAGCTTATTAATAGAAAGAAAACGAACGGAATTAAGGGCGTCGCTCTTAGGGATTTAAATTGAATAGTTTTGAAACTCAACTTTTGGTAAGTCGAGTTTTCTTTTATCCACACAAAACTGCTTGATAAAATTTTTTATAAGTGTTATAATAATTATGCCAAATCAATTTCATAACAAGCAAAAGTAGGGATATTTTCTTTTTTAGGGAGATATTTATACTTATTTTAAGCATACTAAAAATCAATGAATTTGATAAAATGCAAATTCCATCAGGTTTTTAGTATGGTTATCCTTACTTGCTTGAAATTGGTTTGGCGACTATCGGAGTTTGCGTTTTTGTGCGTTTACTTCGGTAGACGCACTTTTTATTTTTGCTAGAAAAAGGAGAAGATTTATGAAAAGAAAACATTTAATGACAATATTAACGTTAACTTTGGCTTTATGTTCTATATTAGGCTTAACAGCTTGCGGTCATGAGCATAGTTATACTACTAGTGTTACAGCACCTACTTGTACAGAACAAGGATATACAACGTATACTTGCTCTTGTGGTGATAGTTACGTTGACGATTACGTTGACGCACTAGACCACGACTTTAAGGATTATATCTATAATAACGACACTAAGTGTGAAGTTGACGGTACGGAAACAGCTATTTGTGGTAATGGTTGTGGAACTTTGGATATTAAAACAAAATTAGGAACAGCATTAGGACATGATTTTAATGATTATATTTCAGATGATAATGCTACTTTTGAAAAAGATGGCACAAAAACCTCATTGTGTTCAAGATATGGATGCATTGAACAAAACACAATTATTGATGAAGGTAGTAAATTAATTCAAATTAAAGCGTATGTGGATGGTGAATTATTTGCTACGTTGTTTACAAGTAAAAAACAAAATTACAAGATTGAATTACCTAAAAAACCACAAGACATAACTACAAATAAGTATATTGAAAAATACTTTTATGGTTGGTTTATTGATGAATATTGTAGTTTGCCTGTGGAAAAAGAACAGAACTTTAAAACAAGCTCTTCAATTTATGCAAAATGGATTAAAACTGATTCAACTGTTTTTAATTATAAAGTGTCAAACGGAGAAGCTACAATAACAGGAAGAAAAAATAAAACACAAACCCTACTGGTCATTCCATCATTCATAAATTCATTTCCAGTAAGAATAGGAAATAGCGCCTTTAAGGATGATAAAATTTTAAGAAAAGTAATAATATGTGACGGTATAGAAATAATACAGGGGCACGCTTTTTCTTGGTGTGATAGTTTGGAAGAGATTTTTATACCCAGCAGTATAAAAAAAATAGGCCCTTATGCATTTAGTAATTGTTATAGATTATTTAAAATTCACTGGAACGCTATTAATTGTGGTTTATTTAATGATAATATTGTAGGTGATGGTTGGCAGTATTGTTCATCATTTCTAGGATTACCGGCAAATAAAACAGATGTGATAATTGGTGAAAAAGTAGAATACATTGATGCAAGAATATTTATGGACGGATACGATCGTACAGAATTTAAAAGTTTTGTATTTGAGAACCCACAAGGATGGTATAGGTATTATATAAATGAATTTGGTAATATCACAGAATGTTTAATGATTGAAGATATTAACATTGCTTTTGTGCAACAAAATAATTATAGATATGGAAAAAAGGAGTATAAATTTGATTAAAATAATTGCATTACAAGGCAAATCTAATGTTGGCAAAACAATGGTTATAACAAAATTGTATCAAAAGTTATGCTCTGCATACAAAAGAGTTGCCTATTATGTAGAAAACCATGACGGAGATTTTTCTGCAATATTCGATATAAATAAACATATTATTGGTGTAACTTCTATTGGTGACAGGAAAAAAGATTTACTACATCCATTTGAATTTTTTGATTACTATAATTGTGAATTAGTTGTAGTTTGTTGTCATAAAAAGCACGGAAAAGACAAATCAAAAGAATTTGTTGAAGAGAAATCACGACACTATAAAACAGCTATAATATGGTATACAAAAGCGAATTTGCAACAATGTAATACCAAATATAATGCAGGCACTGAAATTGATATAATCAACGATATTCAAGCAAAAGTATTGTTAAAAGAAATTTTGTTGCAAATCTAATTAAACTTTACAATCAAAAGTATAGCACACTATACTTTCAAATGAAAGTCGTGTGTTTTGCAAAGCAAAAAGTAAAGAGTAGCAATATTTTGCTACTCTTTTATAATGTCTTAAAAAATCCCTAAGAGCGATGCCCTTACCCGTTCGTTTTTTGTTGCCGAAAATCGTGAAAATTCCCGAAAATCAAGGGCTTTTCAGGCAGTTTCGCGAGAAAAATACGGGAAATATCCCCCACATACTTGACGGGAGCTTGAAAAAACAGTATAATGGTATTATGGAAAATAGTAGCGAAATCAATCAAAAGATTGCCAAAAATTTAATCTATTACCGAAAAGCGGCGGGAATGACGCAAGCGGAGCTTGCGGAAAAGATCAACTACTCCGATAAATCCGTCTCCAAATGGGAATCGGGGAACGGCGTGCCCGACGTGTATACGCTTGTGCAGCTTGCGGAGTTGTTCGGCGTAACGTTAAACGCGTTCTTGGACAAGGATACGCCCGTACAGGTACAGCGGAAGACGGCGGGACTGCATTTATTGATCATGCTGCTTACCTGCGGGATCGTGTGGTTGGTTGCGGTATGCTTCTTTGTGGCGTTACATCTACTCAAACCCGACGGGGAATGGTGGTTGGCGTTCATCTACGCGTGCGTACTGACTTGCGTGGTCGTAGTAGTTTACGGCACGATTTGGAAATACCGTTTCGTCAGTTTCGTTGCAACGACAATGCTTATATGGCTATCTTTGGTGGCGACGTATTTGACGGCTCGCGCGATTTCCATTGATTTGGGAAACAATTACGACGGGCTTTGGTGTGTATTCCTTGTCGGCGTACCGTTGCAGATTTTGGAAGTATTGTGGGTGTTCTTCCGCTCCTTGTTCCGCAAGAACAAAAAACGGGTAGCGGAGATTCAAAAAAGTATAGAGCCGTTTGAAACGGGCAACAAAGAATAAAAACGGCGTAAGGGATTCGTATGCGGTGCTGTTATTGTAGACAAAATCAAGCGACAAAAACGTACGAACAAATGAAAAACGGCAAAAAATCGGTGGAATATTACTGCTTGGACTGTTATCATCGGTTATTTTTTAGCGCGGAAGAAGCGGGGGGCGAAACATCGCTTTCCGCTTGTCCGTATTGTGGGTTGACGAAAACGGAATTCCGTAACAAAAAATTGGTCGGTTGCGCGTATTGCTACCGAACGCTGACGGACGAAGTTATGCCGACCGTAATCAAAATGCAGGGCGTCGTCGCGCATAAAGGCAAGCGCCCGCCGCTCGATCAGGATACAGAATCAAGCATCCAGGGTTGCGATGAACCCGAATATGCGCAACAGGCTCAAAAACGCGCTCGGTTTAAAAAGCAATGCCATGAATTGGAAACGGTGATTGCGAAACTGTTGAAGGACGGCGACGTTTCAGGTGCGAAAGAGTATCAGGATAAATTGCTCCGCATGAGAAAAAAGGCGGAAGTGGAGGAGGATTTCGTATGGCGCAAGCGCCCGAGTTTATCGAAACGATCGTAATTTCCACACGTATCCGCTTGGCGCGTAATTTTGCCGCGTATCCGTTCCCGCTGACAATGAGCGACGCGCACGCAGAAGACGTTGCGCATCTCGTCGGGGAAGAACTTCGGAAATTGGACGAGTTTACACGCTACGACATCGAAAAACTCGACCGTCAAGAAGCGTTGTTTTTACAGGAGCAGTATCTCATCAGTCCTTTGCTCATGAAAAGCAAGAAAGGCGCGGTGTTCGTTTCGGCGGATAAAACGATTTCCGTGATGGTCAACGAAGAAGACCACTTGCGGGAGCAGTATATCTATAAGGGCTTTGATTTGTATAAAGCGTACGAGCGTATCAGCGGGATCGACGAGGGTTTGGGCGCGGCGCTGGATTTCGCGTTCGACGAAAAATTCGGTTATCTCACCGCTTGTCCGAGCAATTTGGGTACGGGTATGCGCGCTTCGGTGATGATGTTTTTACCGGGCTTGGCATGGAACGGGGAGTTGAAAAAATTCCTGCCGACGCTGAAAGCGGGCGGGTTGACCGTACGTGGCGCGTTCGGGGAAGGCACGCGGGCGGAAGGCTATATCTATCAAATCAGTAACGAGCGTACTTTGGGACTTTCCGAGCGGGATATACTCGAACAAATGCTGGGTATGACCATGACGCTTTGCGATTTGGAGCTTCGGGCTCGCGAAGAAATGAAAAAGGAAACGGAAATTCGCGACCGCTGTTTGCGAGCTTACGGACTGTTGACGAATTGCGCGATTTTGAGCTTGCAGGAGTTCTTGTCGGGGATTGCGGACGTAAAACTCGGTTTGTCGCTCGGATATTTCAAAGCGCGGGATAAAAAGGGGTTCGACGAATTTATTAACGACATGCGCCCCGTTGCGTTTAGAAAGAGCAACGGTTTGGAGGATGCGAGCGAACGGGCTTGCGACGAAGCGCGGGCGGAGACGGTATGTAACGTGTTGCCGGAACTCGTGCGCGTGATCGGGAAACGGACGAGATAACGTTGGAAAAATCACGGTAGGAGAAAAACGATGGATTTTTTATCTAAGACAACGGATAATTTCAAAAAGGCGCTGGAGCTTGCCAATATGACGGCGGCGGAACTCAATACGAGCTTCGTCGGCAGCGAACATTTCGTTTTCGCTTTTTTGGGTTTGCCGGAGTGTGAAGCGTATAAAATTCTAGTCGGCGTCGGCGTTCAGCCGAATGCGTATCGGGCTCTGTTTACGCGCAAAGTAGACAAAGCGTATGCGGGGCAAGGCTTGACTCCGCGCACACGGCAAATGTTCGATCGCGCGGTGGCTATGGCGGAACAGCGGGATATGAAAGCGGGTACTGCGCACATGCTCTATCAGATCCTTTGCGCGTCCGATTGTTGCGCCGTGAGTTTTTTAAAGGGCATGGTCAACGTCGGGGATTTAAAGGAACGGACGTTGTCTGCGCTGAATGCGTTACAGTATAAGAAAAAACGCGGGGAGCTTGTAGAAACGGATAGCCAATGCAATCCTTTGACGAGCGAGTATCCCACGGGCGGCGGAGCGGAAGATACGAGCGTGCAAACGGCGATTGCCGTAGAACAGGAAACCAAACAGCCGCTGAAAACGGCGTCACGAAAAAGCGCGGAAAAACTGCCCGAATGCGGAACGGATATGACCGAACGGGCGAGAAAAGGGAAAATGGACCCGGTGATCGGTCGAAAAAAAGAGATCGAAAAGGTCGTACAAGTCCTTTCTCGGCGTATGAAAAACAATCCCGTACTCGTCGGCGAGCCCGGGGTGGGGAAAAGCGCGATTGTCGAAGGGCTTTCGCAGCTCATCGTCAACGGACAAGTTCCCGAACAGTTGTATAACAAGACGGTGTTTTCGGTCGATTTACCGGGCATGTTGGCGGGCACGAAATACCGCGGCGATTTTGAAGAAAAATTAAAGAACCTGATGGATACCGTCATGAAAGACGGCGACATCGTATTGTTCATAGACGAGATTCATACTCTTGTCGGAGCAGGCGGCTCGGCGGACGGGAGTATGGACGCGGCGAATATTTTGAAGCCCTTGCTTGCGCGTGGGGATTTGCAAATTATCGGCGCTACGACGATCGAAGAATATCGGAAATATATCGAAAAAGACAGCGCGTTAGAGCGGCGGTTTACGCCCGTTTACGTGGAAGAACCGTCGGAAGCGGACACGGTTGCAATCTTGAAAGGCTTGCGTTCGAAATACGAACAGCACCACGGGATCGTGATCACGGACGAAGCGATCGAAGCGGCGGTAAAGCTTTCTTCCCGCTATATCAACGATCGGTTTTTACCCGATAAAGCCATCGATTTAATCGACGAAGCGGCGGCTCGGGTGCGGATCGTCGAAGAAGGCGGTAGCGTGGAAATGCAGGACGCTTTGGAAGAAGAACGCATTTACGAAGCGGAACGGCTTACGCACGAAAAACGGGGCGAGTATGCGCTCGCGAACGACGCGTTGAAAAAGAAGCAACGAGTGATCGACAAGATCAAAGCGCTCGAACAAGCGCAATCGCCCAAGCGGTTGGCGGACGGGCGGCTCGCGATCGCGCGGGAGCACGTGGCGGCGATCGTCAGCGCAAGAATGCGTATTCCGCTGTTGAAAATCACGCAGGAAGAAGGCGAGAAGTTGATGCGGCTCGAAGAAGATTTGCATAGACGGATCATTGGTCAAAATGCGGGGGTAAACGCCGTAGCGAAAGCCATTCGGCGGGCTCGCGCGGGATTGAAAGACCCGTCAAGACCGATCGGCTCGTTTATTTTCGTAGGACCTACGGGGGTCGGGAAAACCGATCTTTGTAAGGCGCTCGCGGAAGCGATGTTCGGTTCGGAAGAACAAATGATTCGCTTGGATATGAGCGAGTATATGGAAAAGCAGTCCATTTCCAAACTCATCGGCGCGCCCCCGGGATACGTGGGCTACGAAGATTTACAAACGGGGCAGCTCACCGACAAGGTGCGGACGAAACCCTATTGCGTGATTTTGTTCGACGAAATCGAAAAGGCGCATCCCGACGTGTTCAACTTGCTGTTGCAAATACTTGACGACGGGCGTTTGACGGACAGTAAGGGCAGGACGGTGAGCTTTAAAAACGCGGTGATCATCTTGACTTCGAATACGGGAGCGTCGGTTGCGGAAAGCGAACGGACGGGTGTATACGGGTTCGGTAGCGACGGAAGAAGCGGCGACGGAGTCGGGGAAAAAGAGTACGACTCGATGAAAGAAAATATCACCAAAGCCTTGAAAGAGAAATTCCGTCCGGAGTTTTTGAACCGTATCGACGATATCATCGTTTTCCACAAACTCTCGCAAGCGGATTGTATGAAGATCGGCGGGAAAATGCTCGACGGGCTTGCTAAGCGGCTATTAGAACAGCGCGGGATTTTGTTGACGGTTACCGAGCGGGCGTTGGACGGTTTGGTTTCGGAAGGCTACGATCCGCAGTACGGGGCTCGGCCCTTGAAACGGGTTATTCAACGTCGGATTGAAGACCGTTTATCGGAAGAAATTTTGCTCGGACGTATCCGTAACGGGCAAAAAGTGATCGTGGATTATGCGGACGGGGAATATATTTTCTCGGCGCAAAACGGGAATAGGGAATATTAAGGAAAAAGGAGAAGCGTATGAAATTGACGACGGCGGGGGAATCGCACGGCAAAGCGTTGGTGGCGATTATCGAAGGCTTGCCCGCGCATTTAAAAATCGACGTGGAACAAATCAACGCGGCGCTCGCATTGCGGCAGAGCGGGTTTGGGCGCGGCGGACGTCAAAAGATCGAACGGGATCGGGTCGAGATTTTGACGGGGATTCGCAACGGTGAAACGCTCGGCAGTCCCGTTACGCTTTGCATTTATAACAAGGATTTTGAGAATTGGAAAACCTGTATGTCGGCGGAAGCTTGCGACGAAAACATGATGCGGGCAAAAAGCGTAACGCGCGTACGCCCTGGGCACGCCGATTTGACGGGAATGTTGAAATTCGGTCAAACCGACGCGCGGAATATTTTGGAACGCGCTTCTGCTCGGGAAACGGCGATTCGCGTTGCGGCAGGCGAGATCTATCGGCAGTATTTGTCGGCGCTCGGCGTAGAGATCGGCGGGTACGTAAAAGAAGTCTGCGGTATAAAAGACACGGGCAGGTATGCGTTTAACGAACTCGCGCGCGCGAAAACGACGGGGGTGGGTATGCTCGATCCCGTTGCGGAACAACGCGCGGAAGAAAAAATTTCGGAGCTGAAAAAAGCGGGCGATACGGCGGGTGGAGTCGTAGAGATCCGCGTGAAAGGCTTGAAAAGCGGGTTCGGGAGCATGATGACGTATGCGGAGAAGCTGGACGCGCAGCTTGCGGGGAATTTAATGAGCATTCAGGCGGTAAAAGGCGTGGAGATCGGCGACGGATTTGCCGTTGCGGAAAGGAGCGGGAAAGACGTACACGACGAGATTTCTTATGATTCGGAGAAAAGATTTTACCGCCAAACCAACCGCGCGGGCGGAATCGAAGGCGGTATGTCGAACGGGGAAGAACTCGTTTTGCGGGTGGCGATGAAGCCCATTCCTACGCTAATGAAAGGTTTGAAAACGGTGGATTTTTTGACTCGGGAACAGGACGTAGCGGCTTCGGAACGGAGCGACGTTTGCGCGATTTTTGCGATGGAGATCATCGCGGAGAGCGTGGTTGCGGAAACGCTGGCAAACGTAGTGGCAAAACGCTTGGGCGGAGATACTATGCAGGAAGTCGTATCTCGCTATCAAAGCTTGGTATAAGGAGTAAACGGTGCGGAAGATTACGTTACAAACGCCGTCGATGGCGGGAACAATCTATATTGGAAACGACGCGATTGCGGCGCGTTTGCCGAGCTTGACGGCAGGACAGAAAAATTTCGTTCTGACGGATTCCAACGTGTACGCGCTGTATGCGGATTGGTTCAAAACGTATTTTCCGAATACGGAACTTTTCGTGTTGCCTGCGGGGGAAACGCATAAGAATTTCCACTCCCTTTATGAAATTTTAGAAAAAATGACGCAGGCAGGGTTGAGACGAACGTCAAGACTGTTTGCGGTTGGCGGCGGCGTAGTCGGGGATATCGGCGGCTTGGCGGCGGCTTTGTATATGCGTGGGATATCCTGCGTGCAAATCCCTACGACTTTGCTCGCGCAAGTGGATAGTAGCGTCGGCGGGAAAACGGCGGTGGATCTCGGCGGAGTAAAAAACGTCGTCGGGGCGTTCTATCAGCCTTGTGAAGTACTCATAGACCCCACGTTTTTGGCTACGCTTCCAAAGCGGGAGATCAAATGCGGCGTTGGGGAGATCGTGAAGTATGCCGCGCTTAACGCGGAGATTTTGCGGCTTTTGGAAGAACGTGTAGACGCGCTTTCGGATTTGGAATTTTTGACGACGCTTGTAGAAGCTTGCGTGCGGCACAAAGCGCGCGTGGTAGAAGCGGACGAAAGGGAATCGGGGGAGCGAAAATCGCTGAACGTCGGACATACGACGGGGCATGCGATCGAGCTCACGAGCGGGCTTTCTCACGGCGAAAGCGTGTTGTACGGCATGCTTTTTGAAACGCGTATGGCGATCGCGGCGGGCGTTTGCGAATGCGCCTACGGGGAGCGATTGATACGGCTCGTGCAGCGCGCGCTTGCGTTAACTCCGCAAACCGAGCCCGATTTTTCGGAGATTGGAAAGCACGCGAAGAAGGCTCGGTCGGATAAAAAGAACGCAGAAGACGGAAAAATCCGTATGGCGGTAGCGAAAACGGAAGGCGAATGGGCGCAGTTTGCGTTGCCTTTCGACGAGTATAAAACCGCTTTGTTGAAAGCGGTAAAGGACGGTAAATAATGGTACGCATTTCGGCAAGAGAACGGTTTGACGGCGAATTTGAATTGCCGGGCGACAAATCTATTACCCATCGCGCGATCATGCTGAATAGCGGCGTGGACGGGGAAGCGGTGATCACGAACGCCTTAATGGGCGAAGATTGCGTTTCCACCTGCCGTTGTATGCGCGCGCTCGGCGCGAAGATTGACGTGGACGGGAATACGCTGCGCGTGAAAGGCGCGACGGCGTTTCGGCGGGGTATGGAGCTCGACTGCGGGAACTCCGGCACGACGATGCGACTTTTGACAGGGTTTGTCGCGGGGAAAAAGATCGACGCGAAATTATACGGCGACGCGTCGCTTTCCGCTCGGCCTATGGGACGGATTGCCGAGCCGTTGTCGGCGCTCGGCGCGGACGTAAAAACGACGGACGGACACGCGCCGTTATTCGTTGCGCCCGCTGCGTTACACGGCGCGGAAATTTCTTTAAAAATCGCTTCGGCGCAGGTAAAGAGCGCGTTGCTTTTGGCGGGACTTTCCGCGGACGGCGAAGTCGCGGTAACCGAGCCTGTCAAATCCCGAGATCATACCGAGCGTATGCTAAAAGCGATGGGCGCGGATTTGCAAATCGACGGGAATACGGCGACGATCCGCAGAAGCGCGTTGCATTCGTTAGACGTATGCGTTCCGTCGGATATTTCTTCGGCGGCGTATTTTATGGCGCTCGGCGCGTTGAAAGGAAAAACTTTGTGTAAAAACGTGGGGATCAACCCCACTCGGACGGGGATTTTGAAAGCGTTCGAGCGTTTGGGAGTGAAATACTCGTTATGCAACACCCGTATTTCGGGTGGGGAAGCGACGGCGGATATACTCGTGGAAAAATCGGATATGCGGGCGATCACGCTGACGGCGGAAGACGCGCCGTCCATGATCGACGAATTGCCGTTGGTCGCGCTGTTGTGCGCCTTTGCGGACGGGGAAAGCCGTATCGTCGGCGCGCAGGAATTGCGGGTCAAGGAAAGCGACCGTATTCAGACGACGACGGAGTTGATTCGAAATCTCGGCGGGGATTGCGAAGCCTTGCCCGACGGATTTGTGATCCGCGGTAAGAAAACGCTTGCAGGCGGCGCGGTACGCAGTTATCTCGATCATCGGATCGCCATGACGGGCGCGGTGGGGCTCATCGCTTCCGAAAACGGCGGGGAGATCGACACGCCCGAATGCTGTGAAATTTCCTTCCCCGATTTCTTTGAGAAATTGGACGTAAAATTACGTTGAAAGGGGGCAGGTATTTGATGAAACCGCAAAAATTGCGTTTGGGCTTGGTTGGGAAAGACGTTTCCAAATCGGATAGCGAACGCATTCACAAGTTTATTTTACGGGAATTTGGCGTAGAGTGCGCGTATGAAAAGATTTCCGTTGACGTAGCGGCGTTTGACGACGTGATCCGACGCTTGCTCGGGGATTTCGACGGCTTTAACGTTACCATTCCCTACAAACGGGACGTGATGTCGTATTTGGACGATATTTCTGGCGACGCATTCGGGTTCGGCGCGGTGAATACCGTCGTTTCGGCAACCCGAACGGGTTATAATACGGACGGGGTCGGATTTTTACTCATGCTGCAAGCCGCGGGGGTGGAAGTAAGCGGGAAACGCGTACTCGTACTCGGCGGCGGCGGGGCGGGCAGGAGCTCGGCGGCGGCGTTGAAAAAGGCGGGCGCGGAAGTATACGTTTACCAAAGACGGCAGGACAAACTGCGGGAGCTTTGCTCGGAGCTCGGCGTGCGCGCGGCGGAGAATCCCGAAAGCGGCGGGTATGATTTACTCGTCAACTGTACGGGTGTGGGCATGCACGACAGCGTGGGCGTTTCCCCCGTTACGGTGGGCGCGTTTGCGGGCGCAACGGTGGCGGTCGATCTCATTTATAAACCTGCGGAATCGGAGTTTTTACGGCTCGCAAAAACGGCGGGGTTAAAGACGGTCAACGGCGCGGCGATGCTGTTTTATCAAGCTTATTACGCGGATTGCTTATATTTGGGAATCCCAGCGGACGAAGCACAGGCGAGAGCGCTTTACGCGCGGTATTTACAGGAAGATAGAGAACAACCGAAAGGAGAACGGTCATGAAATTTTTGGTGATGAACGGAGTCAATCTCAATTTGACGGGCAAGCGGGAGAAGGGCGTTTACGGCAACGCGACGCTCGATGAAATCAACGCGCGCATTGCGGCGTATTGCGAACAGAACGGCGATCAGGTCGAATTCTATCAAAGCAATATCGAAGGCGAACTCGTGGACAAATTACACGAAGCGTATTTGCAAAAAACTTGCGACGGGATCGTGTTCAACGCGGGGGCGTTCACGCATTATAGCTACGCGTTGCGGGACGCGATCGCCGCGATCGATATTCCCGTGGTGGAAACGCATATTTCCAACGTACACGCGCGGGAAGAATTCCGTAAAACGAGCGTGCTTTCCGAAGTCTGCAAGGGCGTTGTTTGCGGGTTCGGCGAAGGGAGCTATATCGCCGCGATTGCGGGGTTAAAAGCCGCGCTTGGAAAATAATCGGACGGATACGGACATGAATTTGATTTTATGCGGTATGATGGGCGCGGGAAAAACGACCATCGGGATTAAGATCGCCGAAATTACGGGTCGCAGATGGTACGACACGGACGGCTTGATCGTGGACAAACACGGAAAAATCTCCGATATTTTCGAATATTACGGGGAAGCGCATTTCCGCAAACTCGAAACGGAGATCGTCAAGGAGCTTGTCAAACAGGACGGGCTCGTCGTTTCCACGGGCGGCGGTTTGGTATTAAAAACGGAAAACAACGCGCTTTTGCAGGAAAACGGCAAGATCGTATTTTTGCGCGCGACGCTCGACACGCTCTCCAAGCGTTTGAAAGTGGACGGGGAACGCCCGTTGTTGCAAACTTCGACGGAGAATATTCGGCAGCGTTTAGAACGATTGCTCCGTGAGCGTACGCCCGTGTACGAGCACGTAGCCGATTATATCGTGGACGTGGACGGCAAAACGCCTGAAACGATCGCGAAAGAGATCGTCGCGTTGACAGAAAACGCGTAAGGACGGAGCGGTATGAAAACGGTATTGATTACGGGCGGTGTGCGCGGGATCGGTCGCAGCATCGCGGACAAATTTTTGGGCGCGGGATACCGCGTTTGCGTAACCTATTCCAAGGACGATGAGAACGCGGAAAAGACTCGTCTTGCGGGAATCGAAGTGTATAAAACGGACGTTTCCAAGGAAGACGAAGTCGTTGCGCTCTTTGCAAAAATCGGGAAAGTGGACGTGCTCGTCAACAACGCGGGCTTGTCCCAAATTAAGCAGCTACAAGACGTAACGTACGCGGAATGGCAACGCTTGTTCGCGGTCAACGTCGGCGGCGCGTTTTTATGTA
The DNA here is from genome assembly GCA_017504065.1 of Clostridia bacterium. GTDB lineage: Bacteria > Bacillota > Clostridia > Christensenellales > Borkfalkiaceae > Scatosoma. The sequence continues at coordinate 19,611 of JAFVRU010000176.1, read as the reverse complement.
GCCGAGAAGCCGCAAAAGGCATGATCGCGCGCCAAAACGGCGCGATCGTGAATATCGCGTCCGTTTGGGGTGAAGTCGGCGGGAGTTGTGAAAGCGTCTATTCTTCGACCAAAGCCGCGTTGATCGGGTTCACGAAAGCGCTCGCCAAGGAATTGGGGTATTCGGGAATACGCGTTAACAGCGTTTCCCCGGGCGTGATCGATACGCCGATGAACGCGCGGTTTTCCACGGACGAGCTTTCCGCGCTTCGGGAAGAAATCCCCGTCGGGCGGTTGGGTAGCGGCGGCGACGTTGCGGAAGCCGTTTGGTTCTTGGTGGAAAACGAATACGTAACGGGGATCGATTTGCCCGTCAACGGCGGATTTTCCATCGCGTAAGCTCAACGCTTTTTCAAGTAATTTTCCAAAATATTTTCGATGAATTCGTCTGCAATTCCCGAAGTCGGGGATTGCGGCGTTTTTTTATCTTCGTCCGATTTCGGTTGCGCTGCTTCCCCTTTTGGCGCAGGGTTCGGACTCGCTCCGAACGTTTGCGAGAATTTGGATAGATCGTTCAAAAAGCCCAGCATTTGCTCGGAATCCTTCAACTTGCTCATCAGCGGTTTCACGCTCTCGGCGAAATTGGGGTTTTGCGAAAGGTAGTATAACAAAACGAGTACAAAAATTTCCATACTCTATTGTATGCCGCGGGGGATAAGAAAGTGTCGAAAACTCGCGCAAGGGAATACTATGTACTAAAAACCGAAAGGGGTGGAGCTATGAAAAGTTTTAGGGAAACGAGAAGCAAGCCGACGGGAACGCAGGAACAGGGCGCGGCGGAAGATTTAACGAAAAAGATCGCCGCTGCGTATAACGGGAAAAGCAACGCGGAAATGTTGCGCCAAATCTTGGCGGAAGCGGAAAAAAGCAAACGCGCAGGCACGCTTTCCAATGAAGAAATCGAACGGTTTTACCAAAGCTTTGCGCCGATGTTGGACGGGGCGCAGCGTCGAAAACTCCGCGTCGTCGTAGAGAAACTCAAAGCCATCGACTAACGCCTGTCGATCGCCGCTAACGCTTGTCGATCGCCGCTAACGCGTCGATGAGTCGGTCGATCTCCGTGGGGGAGTTGAAATGGGAAAAGGAAGCGCGCACCAAGCCGTCGTCCAGCGTTCCCAACGCTTCGTGCATCAAAGGCGCGCAATGCAAGCCCCCGCGCGTTGCAATGTCGTAATCGGACGAGAGCACGGAAGCGACGTATTCCGATTGCAAGCTCTTGTGTCGGAATGCAACGATTCCGCAGGGATTGGGAACGGAATATAGGAGATAGTTTTCCAAAGCGGAGAGCCTTTTTACGCAGTACGCGGTGAGTTCGGTTACCCGCGCGCCAATGTCCGTCAAGCGCGTTTTTAAATACCGCGTGCCTTCGAGCAGGGATAGGATCGCGGGATACGCCACCGTGCCCGCTTCCAAACGGTCGGGGTAGAAATCGGGCATCTCCAACGAAAGACTCATCGAGCCCGTTCCGCCGTAGAATAAAGGCGACGGATCGACTCGATCGGAAAAGAGCAGAGCGCCGCTGCCCTGTATGCCGAACATGCCTTTATGCCCCGCTACGGCGAGCAAATCGATCCCCGTTTCTCGCATATCGATAGGGATATGTCCGCCGCCCTGCGCCGCGTCGCATAAGAGTAAGACGTCGTCGGGCAACGCTTTGCGGATCGCTTTTAGCGGGGGGATCGCGCCGTTGACGTTGGACGCGGTCGTAACCGCGACAAGCCGTGTGTTCGGGCGCAACAACGCGCGTATGGATTCGGGAGAAAGGTTGTGCGTAAGCGTATCTATCGCGCATACGTCGTAGTTGATTTTGCCCGCCTGCTTCCAATATTCCAAAGGTCGGAGCACGGAATTGTGTTCCATGCAGGTTGTAATTACGTGATCGCCTTGTTTGAGTACGCCGAACAGGGCGATATTCAGCGCTTCCGTACAGTTTTTGGTAAATACGACGCGGTCGAATCCGTAGCCGTTGAAAAAATCGGTTAAAGCGTATCGGCAATTTTGTACCAAGGTCGCGCAAGCGAGCGAGAGCTTGTGCCCGCTCCGACCGGGATTGGCGCAAACTTTTATCGCGGAAGAAACTGCGGTCAAGACTCGATCGGGTTTTCTGCCGCCCGTTGCGGCGTTATCGAAATAGATCATACAAGTACCCCTTTTTCGGAAGATTTCATAAAATATAGTATTCCGTAAAGGAGGCACTTATGATATGATGATTTTAGCGGTGTTCCGCTCCCGTTCGCATAGCTTGGATTATGCGGAACGGTTAAAACGCTACGGCGTAACGGCGACGACCGTGCCGACTCCGAAAGAAGTTCGGATCGGTTGCGGGTTGTGCGTACGCTTTGATTCGCGGTCGTTTTTGCGGGCGCGGGCGATTTTGAAAACGGCGGAGTATTCTTCGTTTAAGGGATTTTATAAAACGGAGTTCATCGGCGGGAAAATGTCGGTAACGCCGTATCGGTAAGAAAAAAACGAAAAAAGGGGGTGAAATGCGGGGCGAGCGTTCAAGAGAGTTGCAAAATCCGTCCGTTTGTGGTATACTAAGTAGGCTATGAAAAAGACGGACAAAGAAAAGGCGCTTGCCGAATTGGAAAGATTATACCAAGGCGCGAAGCCCGCGCTGCGGTTTCGAACGGCGTACGAGCTGCTTGTCGCGGTGATTCTATCCGCGCAATGCACGGACGAGCGGGTGAATATCGTAACGGAAAAACTTTTTGAAAAGTATTCCACGCCCGAGCAGATGGTTACGCTTACGCAACAGGAGCTGGAAAAGTATATTTTCTCCTGCGGTTTTTACCGCATGAAAGCCGAGCATATCCTTTCCGCTTCGAAAGACATTCTCGAGCGGTTTGACGGGCAAGTCCCGAATACGGTCGAAAGCTTGATGACGCTTGCGGGGGTAGGCAAGAAAACGGCAAACGTCGTGTATTCCGTCGCGTTCGGCGGGGCGGCAATCGCCGTGGATACGCACGTGTTTCGGGTGAGCAACCGCTTGGGCTTGGCGAAGGGGAGTACTCCGCTGGCTGTGGAAGCAGGTTTGTGCAAGGCCATTCCCGAAAACAAATGGTCGAGCGCGCATCATTGGCTCATTTACCACGGGCGGCGGGTGTGTCATTCCCAACGCCCCGATTGCAACGGTTGTACCTTGCGGGATTTGTGCGATTACTACAAAAAGAAATAGCGTATAAAACCTTCCGAATTTCCGTATACTGCGGGTAAAACGGGAGGTTTTTTATGCAAAAAAGCGATGTGCAAGAGAAAGAAAAGGGCTGGCTTTTCGCGTTGGCGCAAGTGGAAGATTTGGGTGAGAAAAAGACGAAAATCTATTCTCGGTTGTTGACCGAAGTTGCCATAGCGCAAGCCATGGAAGAACTGTCGGCTCGGCATGCCAAACGCAAGAAGAAATTGGAAGCGTTGGCGCTCGGAAAATCGGAAACAAAATCGGGGGGAGAAGAATGAAGCTGGAAAAAAGAGAGATTACGCTCAACGAATACGACAGTTTAAAGGATGTTTTTTATACGGAAAAAGCTTTAATTGGGGAGTATTTAACCGCCTTATCTCGTTGCGTTCGTAAGGAAACGCGACAGGAGCTTTTACGGCTGTGCCAAGAAGCGACGGAAGATATGTCGCTCGTGCGGGATTTGATGGAAAAATCCGCAAAAGAACAGGCGCTGGAGTAAAGAAAATATCGAAAAATACTTGCATGTTTTGCGGCTTGTATGCTATAATAAAAACACAATGGATTTTGCGGGAAACCGCGGAGGTTTTTATGATCAGATGCAAGGGCAAAATTTATAAGCTCGATACCCCGAATACGACGCTTTTGATCGGATTGAACGAGAAAAGCGCGGAATATTTATATTACGGCAAACGGTTATCCGTCGGCGGGGATTACGAAATTTTTCGCTCGCTACGGGAATACGAGAACGTGCAACTTAAACTAGTTTCTTCGTTTGGGGAAGGGGAGAGCCACCGCTCGGGCGTGGCGTGTCAATTTTCGGACGGGTCGTATACGACGCGGTTCGTGTTCACGCGCGCAAAAATTACGGAAAAGCCCGATCTTGCGCCGTTGCCGTCGTCGTATGCTTGCGCAGGCGAGAAGAAATCGAGTAAAACGCTTTGTTTGGAGTTTGTGGACGAGCCGACGAAAGTCAAGCTGTTTTTATACTACACGGTATTCGAAGATAGCGACGTGATCGCGGTGTCGTCGCGGCTGTATAACGGCGGGAAAAAAGACGTACACGTCAAAAATTTACCGTCCTTGCAGTTGGAAGTTTGGGGCGGCGGGTTTGAGTTTACGACTTTCCGCGGCGAATGGGCGAACGAGCGAAACAAGATCTCCACGCCGGTTACGGGCGGGGCGGTGTTAGTCAACGAGAGCCGTATCGGGTCGAGCTCCCACGCGGCGAATCCGTTCGTGATGCTGCAAAAAGCGGGTAGCGTGTACGCGTTCAATCTCGTGTACTCGGGCAATCATAAAGAGAGTGCGGAAAAGATCATCACGGGCAAAACGCGCGTTATGGTGGGCATGAACGACTTTATGTTCGATAAAAAACTCGGCTATGGGGAGAGTTTTTGTTCGCCGGAAGCGGTGATGTGTTACGCGCCGAGCGTTGATGCAGCGAGTCTTGCTATGCAACGGTTTGTAGGGAAGCATATTATTCGCGAAAAATGGCAGGAAAAGGAACGTCCGATCCTGATCAATAATTGGGAAGCGACGTATTTTGATTTTAACCGCGAGAAAATTTTACAAATCGCCGATACCGCAGCGGAGCTCGGTGTCGAAATGTTCGTTTTGGACGACGGCTGGTTCGGACATCGGGACGAAGACAATTCGTCGCTCGGGGATTGGTTCGACTACGAGAAAAAAACGGGCGGGATTGCCGCTTTGGCGGAATCCGTACGGGAGCGCGGTTTGAAATTCGGGATCTGGGTAGAACCCGAAATGATCTCGGAAGACAGCGAGTTGTATAGAAAACATCCCGAATACGCGATGAAAATTCCCGGGCGTGAGCCGTTCCGTATCCGCAACCAACTCATGCTCAACCTTGCCGATTCAAACGTGCAAAAATATTTGGTACGGGTAATTTCCGCCGTGATCGCGGAAACCAAAGCCGCGTACGTGAAATGGGATTTCAACCGCACGATGACGGACTGTTTCTCCAAAGAATTTTTCGGCGGGGAATATTTCCATGAATACGTCAAGGGATTGTATACCGTTATGTCGAAATTGACGGAACGGTTTCCGTCCGTCTTGTTCGAAGGCTGCGCTGCGGGCGGCGGTCGGTTCGATTTGGGGGTTTTGTGCTATATGCCGCAAATTTGGGCTTCGGACAACACCGACGCGAGATGTCGGGTAAACATTCAGCGCGGCACGTCGTACGGCTATCCCGCGAGCGCGATTTCCTGCCACGTTTCCGCTTCGCCCAATCACCAAACGGGGAATGCGGCGGCGTTGGAAACGCGGTTCAACGTTTCGGCTTGCGGCGGGTTCGGCTACGAAATGGACCTTTCCAAATTATCGGAAACCGAGCGGGAAACGGTCAAAGCGCAGATCGAGTTTTTTAAAAAATACCGCAAAACGTTCCAATTCGGGGATTTGTATCGGCTCGGGAATTTAGGGGAAGACCCCAATGCGGAGTTGGGCGGCTTTATGTACGTCAACGCGAGTAAAACACAAGCCGTCGCTACGGTGATTTTGGAAAACTTCAAGGTGTCGAGAAAACGGTTTGCGATTGCGTTTAAAGGGCTGGACGCGGCTACCATGTACGAAGTAAGCTATCGCAAACAGAGCAATTACGCAGACGAACCGCAAAAATTCACCGTCAGCGGGGAAACGCTTATCAACGGCGAAATTCCCGTGGATTTGCTCGGCGACGTTGCGCCCGAACGCATGGCAAACGGTATGTTTACGCGGTGTTTAATTTTCAAAAAAGCGGTACAACGCGCGAAAAAGAATTGAAAACAAAAAAAATCAGCAAAAAACAAGCAAATTTTACAAACCGAAGAAACGACCTTTCTTCGGTTTTTGCATATACAATTAGTTGACAAAGTTCGACGAAATACGATATAATAGAACACGTATGAAACGCGCGCTTTTGCGCGAAAGGAGAACATTATGGAAAAGAAAATACGTGGTATTAAGAAGTTTTTCGGCGAATTTAAAACGTTCATCACGCGCGGCAACGTGTTGGACATGGCAGTCGGCGTTATCGTTGGCGGCGCGTTCACCGCGATCGTCAACGGAATGGGGAATTTCATTCTTCGCCCGCTGATCAATTGGTTGTTGGCGTTTATTCTCGGAAAAGACGGGTTTAGCGGCGCAATTACGATGCTTTCGGCGTCCTATACGGAAACGGTCGATTCCAACGGCGTGGTGATTAAAGAACTCGATCTTGCGAACTCGATCTATATCGATTGGGGCTCGTTTATCAGCGCGATTATCAACTTCCTGTTGATCGCATTCGTGTTGTTCTTAATCGTAAGGACGATTAACCGCATTAACGCGGCGCAAGAAAAGATGGTCGAAGGCTGGGATCTCGACGATAAAAAGGAAGCGTATAAAATCCGTCGGGAGCTGAAGGTTTCGAAAAAGGAAGCGATGGCGATTGTGGAAGAAAGAAAGGCGGAAGCGAAAGCCAAGAAGGAAGAAGAAATGCGACTTGCTGCGGAAGCGGAAGCAAAAGCCAAAGCGGAAGAAGAAGCCAAGGCGACGGCAAATACGCGGCTTTTGGAAGAAATCCGTGATTTATTGAAAAACAAATAAGGCAAGATAGAAGAAATCGTTTGACTTTTTTTGCAAAAACGGATATAATGAAAAAAAGAAAATAGAATACGAAAAGCGAAGAACAAGCAGGCGTTTTTCAAAGCTTTCTTCAAAGAGAGTCCGTCCAAGGCTGAAAGGCGGGTAGGAAAGGAAAAATTGCCATTTCACTTGGGAGCTGTCTTTTTGAAAGCGAAAGCCGTAGGGAAGACCGCGGGCGTGGCGTTATACGCGAATAAGGCGCGGGGAGTAAACCCTGCGTGAATGCAGGTGGTACAGCGGTAATATTCGCCCTGCGTGTTTCCGAGCGGAAACACGCAGGGCGTTTTCTATATCAAACAAATCAATCTTCGGAGGTAGTTATGCAAGCAAAAATCGAAAGCTTACGCGCGGCGATCGAAGCCGCGATGGAGCAAGCGTCCACGGGTCGGGCGCTGTACGAATTAAAGGTGAAATTCCAAACCGAGCTCAAAGGGATTATGAGCGGTATGAAAGATTTGCCCAAGGAAGAACGCCCGACGTTCGGCAAGATCGTCAACGAGTTCAAAAACTCGATGGAAGAAAAATTCGAAGCGCGCGCGGTTGTGGTTCGACAAATGGAAATGGAAGAAAAATACGCCAAGGAACGTATCGATATTACAATGCCCGGGAAAACGTATACGGCGGGCGCGTTGCACCCGATCACGCTTGTCAAAAACGAGCTCATCGATATTTTCGCGGGCATGGGATTCAAAGTATTCGAAGGACCTGAAATTGAAACGGATTATTACAATTTCACGGCGCTCAATACCCCCAAAGACCACCCCGCTCGGGATATGCAAGACACGTTCTATTTGGCGGAGAATTTGTTGCTCCGTACGCAAACTTCGGCTGGGCAAATCCGCGTAATGGAAAAGGAAGCGCCCCCGATCAAGATCCTTTCGCCGGGACGAGTGTTCCGTTCCGACGACGACGCGACGCACTCCCCGATGTTCCATCAAATGGAAGGTTTGGTCGTCGATAAAGGGATTACGCTTTGCGATTTGCAAGGCATGCTGGCGGAATTCGCGCGGAAGATGTTTACGTCGTCTACGAAAGTGCGTTTGCGCCCGTCCTATTTCCCGTTCACCGAACCGAGCGTCGAAGTCGATTTAAGCTGTTCGGAATGCGGCGGCAAGGGCTGTCGGTTGTGTAAGGGTACGGGTTGGATTGAAGTGCTCGGCGCGGGTATGGTCAACCGTCGCGTGTTGGAGAACTGCGGCGTAGATCCCGATAAGTACACGGGCTTTGCGTTCGGTATGGGGATTGAACGGATCGCGATGCTGAAATACGGTATCAACAATATCAAAACGTTGTTTGAAAACGACGTTCGGTTCTTGAAACAATTCGAAAATTAAGGACAAGGAGAGAAGAAAAATGAAAGCGCCTTTAAGTTGGTTAAAAGATTACGTAGATATAGACGTTTCCGCGGAAGAATTGGCAAACAAGCTCTTTTCTTGCGGGTTTGAAGTGGAAGAACTCTCCTATCTCGGGAGCAAGATCGATCGGGTTGTCGTTGGGGAAGTCAAGGCGTTAACGCCGCACCCCGATAGCGATCACATGCAAATTTGCGTCGTGGATTGCGGCGAAGCCTACGGCAGAGAAATACAGATCGTAACGGGTGCGTCCAACGTATACGTGGGAATGAAAACGCCCTGTGCGCTCGACAATTCCACGGTCGTGGAAAGCAACCCCGACGTGTTGGCGAAAAACCCCGACGCGGTCAAGAAAATTAAGAAAGGCAAACTCCGCGGCGTGGAATCGTTCGGTATGCTTTGCTCGGGTGAAGAACTCGGAATCAACGACGATTTCTATCCAGGAGCGGAAGTGGACGGGCTGTTGGATTTGGATAAGAGTGCGCCTGTCGGGGAAGATATCCGCAAAATCGTTGGGTTGGACGATTGGATTTTTGATATTTCGATTACGGCGAACCGTCCCGACTGTCAATGTATTTTCGGGATCGCGCGCGAAGTAGCGGCGGTTTTGCATAAGCCGTTGAAACAACCCGACGTTTCGTACACCGCGCATAAAACGACGGCTGCGCCCGTGGCGGTGGAAGTGCTTGCGCCCGATCTTTGTCCGCGGTACGTGGGGCATTACGTCGAAAATATAACGGGCGGGGAAACGCCCGCTTGGATGCGGAAACGTTTGGCGATTTCGGGGATTCGTTCGATTTCGCCCATCGTCGATATCACCAACTTCGTTTTATTGGAAATGGGACAACCGATGCACGCGTTCGACGCGGACGATCTCGGCGATCGGAAAATCGTCGTCCGTCGCGCGGAAAACGGGGAAAAGATCGTTACGCTCGACGAAAAAGAATTCACGCTGACTACGGAAAATCTCGTGATTTGCGACGGCAAGAAGCCTGTTGCGCTTGCGGGGATTATGGGCGGCTTAAATAGCGAAATCAAATCCACGACGAAAAACGTGTTCTTTGAATCGGCAAAATTCGCGCGGGATAACGTTCGGAAGACGTCGCGGGCTTTGGGGCAATCGTCCGATTCATCGTCGCGCTTTGAAAAGGGCGTGGACGCGTACACCAACGCTTTGGGTATGGCGCGCGCGTTGCACCTGATGGAAGAACTCGGCTGCGGCAGAGTAACCGAGCTTTGCCAAGACGTTTGCGCGGTTTCGCTTGCGCCGAGAATGATGACGGCGAGCATTTCCAAGATCAACGCGTTGCTCGGGATCGAAGTTCCGAACGTGGAAATTCAAGCGATTTTGACGCGGTTGGAATTCAAACCGCAAATCGACGGCGATACGTTGACGGTGGAAATCCCCGGATATCGCGACGACGTGGACGGGTATCCCGATTTGGCGGAAGAAATTATTCGTATGTACGGTTACGAGCATATTACGCCGACGTTTTTGGATAGCGCAAGCGTAACGGGCGGCGGGCTTACCGACGAACAAAAACGCGAGCTGCATTTGAAGAATGTGTTGCGCGTACAAGGTTTTTCCGAAGCGTATAACTACTCGTTCTATTCCCCGAAAGACTTCGATTTGATGAAGCTTGCGGACGACGCGGCGGAACGCAATGCGGTGAAGATACTCAATCCGATCAGCGAAGAATTATCGGTGATGCGTACCTTCCTTGCTCCGTCAATGCTGCAAAACGCGGTACGGAATATCCGCCGCGGCAACGACGTGGGTAGAGAGTTTGAAATTGCGAACGTGTATTTCCCGAATCCGACGGACGTGAACGCGCAGCCCGAAGAACGCAAGCGTTTGGTGTTGGGGATTTGGGGTGGCGACAACGATTTCTTCGATATGAAAGGCGCGGTGGAACGCGTCGCGGAAAACTTCCACGTAACGTTCGGGTTGGAGCGCGCGGAAAAATCCTATTTACACCCCGGCGTTTCGGCGAACGTTTTGCTTGACGATCAAGTAATCGGCGCGTTTGGTGAACTCGATCCCGCGATCGCGCTTGCGCTCGGTTTGGACAAAAAGGTTTACCTTGGCGAGTTGGATTTGGAAATATTGCTGCAAAAGGACGACGGAGTGCGGTATACCAACTTACCGAAATTCCCCGCGGTGGAGCGCGACCTTGCGTTGCTTGCCGACGAGAAACTCACGTGCGCGGAAATCGAGAACGTGTTGTTGCATTCCTGCAAGTACGTAACCAAGGCTCGTTTGTTTGACGTATACCGCGGCGGTCAAGTACCCGAAGGTAAGAAGAGTATGGCGTTCACGTTGACGTTTACGCCCGATATGCAAGCAGAAAAGGCGTTCACGCCCGAAACGTTGGACGGGTTCGTGAAGAAGATTTTGGGCAATCTCAAATTCAAGCTCGGCGTGGAACTCCGCTGATTGGTAAGGAGCTGGAAGTGAAGCGAACGGAAAAACTACAAAAACTCGGGTTCTTTAACGTCCATAAACCGTCGGGCATGGTTTCGTCGAAGGTCGTAAACAAGCTCAAATGGCTGACGGGCGTGCCTTGCGGACACATGGGTACGCTCGACCCGTTGGCGAGCGGCGTTTTGCCCGTCGGCGTGGGGAACGCGACTAGGCTGTTCGACTATTTTTTAAATAAGGAAAAGGAATACGTTGCGGAATTCACGTTTGGCGTTGCTTCGGATACGCTGGATAGCACGGGCGAGCTGACGTACGGCGGGAGAATCCCGACGGCGCAAGAAATTCAAGCCGTTTTGCCGTCGCTCACGGGCGACGTTTTGCAAATGCCGCCGAAATACAGCGCGAAAAACGTGAACGGCAAACGCGGTTACGAGCTCGCGCGCGCGGGGGTGGAGTTTGAATTACAGCCCAAAGCGGTGCGAATCGACAGCGTGGAATTGCTCGGCGAAGCGGAAACGGAAAACGCCTACAATTTCAAGATCCGTTGCGGGGGCGGAACGTATATCCGCTCGATTGCGCGCGATCTCGCTGCGGCGCTCGGCACGAACGCGGTGATGAGTAAATTGCTCCGTACGAAAAGCGTAGTATTTACGTTGGACAACGCGATCGAGTTTGCGGAATTGGAAAAAGATCCGTCGCTTGCGGAGCTAGAAAATTTCCTGATTCCGACGGAAAGCGTGTTGCCGTTCCCGAAACTCTGCGTATCGGAAAGCGACGAGAAAAAACTGTTCAACGGTATGGCGGTGCGGACGGAGTTCCCTGACGGCACGTATACGATCGATCAAGGCGGGCAATTTTACGGGCTCGCGGAAGTAACGGACGGAAAGGCGAAGACAAAGACGAAATTATGTTAAAAACGGTTTGGCTGACGGAAAAACGGGATATTTCGCAGGGCACGGCTATGCTGCTCGGCGGGTTCGACGGGTTGCATTTGGGACACCGGTTCCTATTGTCGCGCGCGAAAGCGAGCGGACTGCCCGTGGGGCTTATGACCATCGTTGGCGGGAAATCGGACGGGAATTTGTTCACCTTTTCCGAACGTGAAAAGATTTTTCGGGAGAACGGCGTGGATTTCGTGTTTGAGCTGCCGTTCGCGGAAATAAAAGACTTGACCCCGACGGAGTTTTTGGGGGTATTGTTTCGGGAATTTCAACCGAAACTGTTCGTTTGCGGAGAAGATTTCCGTTTCGGAGCAGGGGCGGCGGGTACGCCTGAAACGTTGAAAGCGCAGGGGCAGGTAAGCGTTGAAAGTTATCCGCTTGTGCAGTACCAAGGCGAAAAAGTCAGTTCGACGGCGATCAAGCGCCACTTGTCGGCAGGAGAAACGGAGAAAGCGAATGCGCTGCTTGGTGAAGAATTTTTCTTAATCGGGGAAGTCGTACGCGATCGGCAAGTCGGTCGAATGATGGGATTCCCGACGGCGAATATAGTCTATCCAAAAGAGAAATACGCCTTGAAAAAGGGCGTATACGAAACGCGCGTAACGTTGGACGGAAAGGACTACAAAGGCATCACGAACTACGGCGCTCGCCCGACCTTCGACGATCGGACGGTGGTTACGGAAACGTATTTGGACGGATTTGACGGGGATTTGTACGGGCGTACGCTCTGCGTACGGTTCGTGCGGTTTTTGCGGGAGATCCGAAAATACGGGGGCGCGGAAGAACTCAAAGCGCAGTTGACGGAAGATATAAGGAGAGTACGGGAAAATGATTAAATTTGGACCGAGCGGGAACTCGGAAAGTTTTTACGCGGCGGGTTATTCGCATACGGAAGAAGCGGCGGAGTTTGTAAAATTACGGGGCTTGGACTGTTTTGAATACTCATTCGGGCGCGGTGTGCGCATGACGCAGGAAAAGGCGCTTTCTATCGGGGCGGCGTTTGAAAACGCGGGGGTGGAAATTTCCGCGCACGCGCCGTACTTTATCAATTTTGCCAATCCCGACGACGAGATGGCAGCGAAATCCTACGGCTACGTGCTCGATACGGCGAAAATTTTGCAGGCTATGGGCGGAAAACGGGTGGTATTCCACCCCGCGGCACAAGGGAAGGCAAGTCGCGAAGAAGCGGTAGCTTTAACCGTAGAGCGCTTGAAAATTCTGCGGGATTACGTGTATTTAAACGGTTTGCAGGGGTTGACGTTTTGTCCTGAAACGATGGGCAAACTCGCGCAGATCGGCACGGTGGAAGAAATTGCGCGGTTTTGTAAGATTGACCCGATCTATACGCCGTGCGTCGATTTCGGGCACGTCAACGCGCGGGAGCAGGGCAGCTTAAAAACGGTCGCGGATTATAAAAACTTGCTCGAGTATTTGATTGCCGAGCTTGGGTTTGAAAGAATGGAACACTTCCACGTGCATTTTTCCAAGATCATGTATTCCGTGAAAGGTGAGATCAAACACTTGACGTTTGAAGATACGGTTTACGGACCGGAATTCGAACCGCTGGCAGTTGCTTTGAAAGAATTGCGTTTGCAGCCGTATATCGTCAGCGAATCGTCGGGTACGCAAGCGGAAGACGCTTTGGCAATGAAAACGGTATACGAACGTATTTGAGAAAAACTTGTCGTCTTTGTCGGAAAATTTAAGGATATCTGCGCCGTACACTTGACGAACAAGAAAAATTTTGCTAAAATAGTAAAGAAAGGTGAAAGATTATGGTTTATACGAACGGCAAAAAGGTGTTGGGACTTGTGGACTGCGACGCCGTGTACGTTTCTTGTGAGTTTTTATTGCGGTATATTACGGGCTTCGAAGCGGAGAACGGGTTTGCCGTAGTGGACGAAACGGGTACGACGCTGTATACCGACAAACGGTATATCGAAGCGGCGGAGAAGCTGTTCCAAGGCTCGGACGTAACGCCGGTTTTGTATAAGCGCGACGAAGCGTTAAAACGCTTGGCGGCATATAACCGCGTCGGGATTTCGTATAAACAAACGAGCCATAGCGAGTACGAAACGCTTGCCCAAGCGGGCGTGAAAACCGTCGATATCGACAAGGAGCTCGCGCAAGCAATGTCGGTGAAGAACGAGTGGGAGCTTTCCTGTATTCAAAAAGCTTGCGAGATCGCGGAAGAAGCGTTTTTAGCGCTGCTTCCCGAAATCAAGGAAGGTATGACGGAAACGGAAGTCGCCGCGCTACTCGAATACGGAATGCGGAAACTCGGGGCGCAGGGCTTGGCGTTCCCCACGATTGTAGCGTTCGGCGCGCACGCCGCTGTTCCGCACCATGAAACGGGCATGACGAAACTCCGTTTCGGCGACGAGATCTTGATCGATTTCGGGTGTCGTGTAGATGGGTATTATTCGGATATTACGCGTACGTTCCTGTTTGGCGACGACGGAAAGCATGATGAATTCAAAAAAGCATACCAAGCGGTTTTGACCGCGCATGAGCTCGTGAAAGAAAAACTCGTCGGCGGCATGACGGGCAAGGAAGCGGACGCGATTGCAAGGGAGTATTTAAAGAGCGCGGGTTACGGCGATCAATTCACGCATTCTTTGGGACACGGCATCGGCTTGAACGTGCATGAGAGCCCGTCGGTGAGCCCCATGGGCGAGAGCGAGTTGAAAGACGGTATGGTGTTCTCGGATGAGCCCGGGGTGTATTTCGCGGGGGAATTTGGGATTCGCATTGAAGATACGATCACTTTACAAAACGGAAAAGTAAAGAGTTTTATGTCCAAAACGGACAGAAATCTTATAATTTTATAAAAAAGAAAAAATAATAGAAAGCAAGGAGAAAAACTGTATGGCACAAATTTTGGCAGGCGATATTCGCAAAGGGGTAACATTCGAATACAAGAGCGGCGTTTACACCGTAACCGAATTCCAACACGTAAAACCGGGGAAAGGCGCGGCGTTCGTTCGTGCGACGTTGAAGAACGTTGTAACGGGACAAGTCTTGTCCAACGAAACGTTTAACCCGACTACGAAACTCGAATCGGCGCAAGTAGAAACCAAGAAAATGACGTATTCCTACTTCGACGGAGAATTCTACGTATTCGTAGACGAAGAATGGAACCAAGAAAACCTTACGTTTGATCAAGTGGAAGACGCTTTGAAATACATCAAGGAAAACGACAGCGTAACGGTGAAATTCCTTTACGGCAAAGCGTTCTCGGTTGAACCTGAAAACTTCGTAGAATTGAAGGTTATCGAAGCTGAACCGGGCGTAAAGGGCAACACGGCTACCAACGTTATGAAGAATGCGAAGGTGGAAACGGGCGCGACGATCCAAGTTCCTATGTTTGTAGAAGAAGGCGAAACGATCCGTATCGATACGAGAACGGGAGAATACATGAGCAGAGTTTAATCTCGAAAGGATTTGTAAACAAGCGCAAAATGCAGGATCAACGTCCTGCATTTTGTTCTACTACGGAGAAAATACTATGAAAGCAGTTGTGCAAAGAGTAAAACAAACGTCTTTGTCCGTGGACGGAACGTTGATTTCGGAAATTCCGTTCGGCTTGACCGTGTACTTGGGGGTCGGCGTCGGAGATCGGGAATCTCAAGCGGAGTATTTGGCGAAAAAAATTGCTAATTTGCGGATATTCGAAGACGCGGACGGGAAAATGAATTTGTCCGTCAAAGACGTGGGTGGAGAAGTGCTGCTTGTGTCGCAGTTCACTTTATACGGGGATACTTCGAAAGGCACTCGGCCGAGTTTTTCGCTTGCGGAACGCCCTGAACGGGCGGAAGCGTTATACGAATATGCGGCGGAGCGCCTGCGCGAACAGGGGGTAACCGTCAAACAAGGCGTGTTTGGCGCGGATATGAAAATTGAACAATACAACGACGGTCCTGTTACAATTTTAATGGATGCAGACGGAAAATAAGCCAAAAAAGTCTGAAAATAAGCCGCTCTACTCACGGTAGAGTGGCTTTTCTATTGTGGGTAGAGTGATTTTTTGGATAGTGGAATGCATTTCGGAGAGAAAAGGTTGTCTTTTATTGGGAAATACGATATAATAACCGATGGAAAATGTCAAAACGCCCGTAGTTACGGACGAAAAACACACTCGGTTTGTCTATAAGACAAAAACGATTAGGAGTAAAAAGGTATGAGCGAAAAGAAATGTATGAAAAGACGGGGTTGGAATGAAGCGGACGTAAGGATTTTAACGCCGCAGACGGAAAAGGACAATCCCAGTCTTCGTCATGAAAAGTTGGGAAAAGGGCAAGTAATTCCTTTGTTTTTTGCAACGGATAACAACTATTTGCCGTTTATGTCGATTGCGTTGAAGTCTTTGCGGGAAAACTCGTCGAAAGAGTATCGGTATGAAATTCACGTGTTACACTCAGGGATTCAAAAAGATTATATGGAAATGATTCTGCGTCAATCGGAAGAAAACTTCGAAATTTCGTTCGTGGACGTTACGGAACGGTTGCAAACGATCAAAGAATTTTTGCACATGCGCGATTATTACACGGCGACGACGTATTTCCGTATTTTCATTGCGGGTATGTTCCCCCAATATGATAAAGCGCTGTATTTGGATAGCGATACGGTCATTTTAGGAGATATTACCGAGCTGTATTCCTTTGATTTAGGAAACAATCTGCTTGCAGGTGCGCCTTGCGAAGGGGTGAACAGTTTCCAAATTTACAAGGATTACGTTACCAAAGTAGACGGTTTGAATCCCGATTATTTCTTTAACGCAGGCGTGGTTTTGATGAATTTGAAAGCGTTCCGCGACGAGAATTTCTACGAACAGTTCGCCGATCTTTTGAAGAAATATAAATTTACCGTCATTCAGGACGAAGATTATCTCAACGTACTTTGTCAAGATCGGGTATTGCAGCTCCCGCGCGCGTGGAACAAAACGCCCGTTGCACCCGACTATATGCCGAGAGAAGATTTGCGGCTCGTGCACTATTTGATGTCTTGGAAGCCTTGGTGCTACGACGATATTCCCTATCAGGAATATTTCTGGGAATACGCGGAAAAGACGGAGTTTTACGGGATCATCAAAGCGATGAAAGATTCTTTTGATGAAACGGGAGTCGAACAGGGCAAGGCGCAGGAAGCGAGTTTGAAAGCGCTCGCGCAGAGCGAGATCGACCGCGTCGACGGTTATTTCAAGGTCTACGGAAAACGTTACGGAAACGTATAAAACGAACGAAAAAAATGAAAAGGGGATAGGCATGGACGAGACGAAGCTTGCGCCCGATCGGGTAGAGATACTCAAAAAAATTGAAGAATACGAGAAAAAGGGCTGGTTTGATCAAGACGTAGAAAACGATCCGCCCGCGCCCGAGCTGTTGCCCGATCAGGTCGATTATCTCAACAAAAAGTTGTCGAGCAAAATCGCGACGAAATGGGCGAATTTCTTGGGTGATCGGTTCTTTTTGAAAATGATCAAGAAAGGGCAAGTGCTGATTGAACAGCCGCAAGGGATCGAACATTTGGAAGCGTTAAAAAACGGCGCGATCATTACTTGCAATCACTTTGCCGTGCCCGATAACTATATCATTTTCCATTGCATTCGGAAATATTTGCCGAGAAAATATTTATACAAGATCATTCGGGAAGGGAATTACACCAATTTCCCCGGATTTTTGGGCTTTATACTCCGTCATTGCAATACGTTGCCCCTGTCGTCGAACAAACGCACGATGGTGAACTTTATGTCGGCATGCAACACGCTTTTACAGCGTGGGGAAACGATTTTGATTTATCCCGAGCAAGGTATGTGGTGGAATTATCGGAAACCCCGTCCGTTCAAGCTCGGCGGATTTAAAATGGCGGTTCGGGCGAACGTACCCGTTATACCGATGTTTATTACCATGCAAGATTCCGACGTGATCGGCGGGGACGGTTTCCCGCTCCAACGCCATACCTTGCATATTATGCCGCCGATTTATCCCGATCCAAGCTTGGGTTCGAAAGTTTGCGCGGAAAAGATGCGGGACGAAGCGTACGCGGCGTGCAAAGCGAAATACGAAGAAGTGTACGGAATTCCGCTCGTATATACCACCGAAAAGGAAACTCAGGAATGAAATTGTACTTATTGATCATATTTTGTTGTGTGATGGTGATTACGCCTATCGTATCGTTTGCCAGCGGCGAAGGGTATTTGTACGTACTCGGTTTTACGGCGCTTGCGGTCGTGATCGTGATTGCGATCGACGGGTTGGTATCTACGATTGCGCGACTGTTGCCGAAAAAGTGCGCAAGGCACGAAGCGAAAGTGTTCACCGTTTCCGCGAAAGAAAAGAAGTTTTACGAGAAACTAAAAATTCGTAAGTGGAAGGACAAAGTTCCCGAAATCGGACAATTTACAGGCTTTCGGAAAAACAAGATCGTCGATCCCAAGAGCGTGGAATATCTCGATCGGTTTTTGCTCGAAATCTGTTACGGTGAAATCGGGCACTTTTTCAGCGTATTTCTCGGGTTCACGCTACTACTCTTTTATCCTTTGACAGATATTTGGTTTGCGGTTTCTATTCCCGTTGCGATCATCAATATCTTTATGAATTTGCCGTCGCTGTTCATTTTGCGGTACAATTCCTACAAACTCGTGATCCTGCGCAAAAGCAACTTAAAAAAACAGAGCCGAATAGCGGCTTGATCGCTACAAATGCTGCGTCCGAACGTAAGGTTCGGACGTTTTGTTTGTAAAGTCGAAAAAAGGGGTATATATAATTAAAAGGCGCATACAGGTATGCGTTGAATATGCAAATATGCAAGAATAAAGACAAAAAAAGGAGCGGATAGATTTTGAAAACGGACGTAGTCATCGTAGGCGCAGGTCCTGCGGGGATCTTCACGGCGATCGAGATGCTGCGTAAAGGCAGTAAAAAGAAGATCGTAATTGTGGAAAAGGGCAAGTCGGTGGAAAATCGGCGTTGTCCGAAGAACAAAACGAACAAATGCGTGGATTGTAAGCCCTATTGTCATATCACGACGGGGTTTTCGGGCGCGGGCGCGTTCTCGGACGGGAAACTTTCGTTGAGTTTCGAAGTCGGGGGCGATCTGCCCGAGCTCATTGGCGCGGAAAAGGCGCAAGAAACCATCGAATATACCGACAAAATCTATTTGGAATTCGGCGCGGACGAGAAAATCGAAGGCTTGGATAGAAACGACGAAGTCAAAGAAATCCGCAAACGCGCGATTCGCGCGGGGCTCAAGCTCGTCGACTGTCCGATACGGCATATCGGGACGGAGAAAGCGCAAGCGCTGTATCTTGCGATCGAAAAGTACTTGCAGGAAAACGGCGTGGGAATTTTGTTTGAGTACGAGTGCAACGCGCCGATCGTACAAGACGGAGTTTGCAAAGGCGTAACTGTTACGAAATCGGACGGCAGCCAAACGTTGGAGATTTTTGCGAAGCATACCGTCATTGCGACGGGCAGGCGGGGCGCGGGTTGGCTGGAGAGCGTTTGCGAGCGGTACGGAGTAGAGCATACGGCAGGAGTTGTGGATATCGGCGTACGGGTAGAAGTGCGCAACGAGATTATGGAAACGGTGAATAAGACGTTGTACGAATCCAAACTCATCGGCTATCCGTTACCATTCAAAAACAAAGTACGTACTTTTTGTCAAAATCCGGGCGGGTTTGTTTCGCAGGAGAATTACGACGATCGGCTTGCCGTCGTCAACGGGCACAGCTTTAAAGACTTAAAGACGGAAAACACCAACGTATCCATTCTTTGTTCGCATCATTTTTCTTATCCGTTCAATCAACCGATCGCCTACGCGAAAAAGATCGGGGAGCTTGCGAATATGCTCGGCGCTGGTCAAATACTCGTGCAGCGGTACGGGGATATATTGAGCGGTAAACGGACTTGGCAGGACGAACTTTCCCGTTCCAACGTCCGTCCTACTTTGAAAGACGCGGTGGCGGGGGATATTACGTCGGCGCTGCCTTATCGGACGATGGTGAATATCATCAATTTCATGCAAGCGGTCGATTGAGTTGTGCCCGGGAAAACCC
>JAFVRU010000175.1 GCA_017504065.1 Clostridia bacterium | reverse complement strand
TTGGGCGCATTGGCACGTTTCGGTGGAGCTTATACGGGTTTTGAGCGGGGAACTCACGCTTACACTCGACCACCGCGCGCAAGTATTACACGCAGGCGATTTCGCCCTGATCAACAGCGAAACGGTGCACGGCGCGACCCCCAACGATTGCGTATACGACGTGATAGTTTTCGATTTAGCGTTTTTAAAAACGGGGAATCCCGTTTGCGACGGGTTCATCGACGACCTGCTCTCCCACGCCGCGTTTTTAACGGAACGGCCGCAAAACGAGCAAATCCGCCTTGCGCTCGACAACGTATTCGAGCAAATGCGATACGTACAAACGGGCGCGCCGCCCTTTAAGGCTTTGGGCGCGTTTTTGGATTTACTGGGGGAAATCGAACGCAACGACGCGTTTACGTCGCAAGCCAAAACCGACGTTTACGACGAAAAACGAATGGGGAAATTAAAGGCTACGTTGGAGTATTTGCGCACGCGGTACGCAGACGAAATCACTTTGGACGAGCTGTCCGCCGTCGCAGGCTTCTCACGGAAATATTTTTGCAAGTTTTTCAAGGACATGACGGGCACGACCCCCTTTCAGTATCTCACCACCTACCGCATTGAAAAAGCGGCGCGGAAACTACTCATCACCAAGCTCCCCGTAACGCAGATCGCGTTCGATTGCGGGTTCAACGACTTGAGTTATTTTATCAAAACGTTCAAACAACTCAAAGGCGTTTCTCCGAATAAATACCGAAAAACGTAAGCTATGAAAAAATCACCCCCAAAGTTTGGGGGTGAACGCGTAAATCGCTTTTATTTTTTAAGGAATTTTTGATACGCTCGACTTCGGCGAACGCCTACGCTCGGTATGACAGCGCGGCGTCCTTGCGAGCCTACGCAATAGAACGCGAGTAAGCTTTTTCCCAATCCTGCTGCGCTAACGGCAATTACTTCTTTAAAAGCTCCGTTTTCTTTTGATCGTATTCTTCTTGCGTGATAACGCCTTGATCCAATAAACCTTTATACTTTATAAGCATATCCGCCGTATGTTCGTCGTCAATATATCCTTTGGTTTCCGACGCGCTCGCCGCAGCAACGCTTTCTTTCACCGCAGTCGGTTGTACCCCTACCGTTTCGGGCATACGATCCAAAACAAAATACGCAACCGCGCACAAAACCGTAAAAATCAAAGGCAAAAACGCTTCCGTTTTAATATCCACATACTTCGAAATATCAATATCTTCGTCTAAAATATCGCTTAAATCGCTGACTGCACTTTCCACGTCGCCGACCGCGATAAATCCGTTAATCATATAGATCAACGTCAGGACAACGTTCACAATCACAAAAATTTTTAAGGTTTTTTCCGCTTTTTCGTTTTTCGTATACGCCAAATACGCATAAATCAATGCTTCGGCGATGACCGCAATCAACAAAAGAATGCTGAACGTTTGCAACCAACCCGCGCAATCCACGAAGTCGTCATACTCCGTACCGCCAAGCAAATCGAATCCGTTTTCCGCTATCGATACGTCAGCAAAGTCGGACGATACCGTTACAATGTTAAAACACAACGCCAAAAACGCAAACAACATTGTCCCAAGCGCCGCCAATAAAGTAAAAAGTTTCTTGTTTTTCATGAATTTTTCTCCTTTTTTGAATGATACTATTATTATATACCAATATTTTTGGTAAGTCAAGTAATTTACCAAAGTTTTTGGTAATCTAATAGTATGAAAAACATTAAATTTGCAGAAAACTTAAAATCGTTACGGACAAACCTAAAAATCACACAAGGCAAGCTTGCGGAAGTGATCGGCGTGGATCAAAGAACCGTGAGCGCTTGGGAAAAAGGCGTATGCGAGCCAAACTTTCAAACGCTTGCGGCGCTTTGCGAGTTTTTTGATGAAACGTTCGACGATATTTTAACCTGATTTTTATAATAGCACGGGCGAGCCGTTATTGGCTCGCCCGTGTTTTATTATTGCCTATGTTACCTTTTAAAAAGGTTTATCGCCGTACAACGCTTCTACGTTGTCCGAATACCGACGCCGCTTGTCGTATTGCTTGAGTTCAAACTCCGCGTCCATTTTCTCAATTTCTTTCTTTTGGTCTTTGGAGAGCTTCGTCGGCACTTCCACCAGCACGCGAATGATCAAATTCCCTGTGCCGTTTCTCGCCGACTTGATTCCTTTCCCGCGTATGGTAAAGACCGTACCGCTTTGCGTGCCTTCGGGGATCGTGAAATCGAACGTATCGTCCACCGTCGGGACTTTTACCGTTCCGCCCAAAGCCGCCGTCTTAAAGGAAATGGGCAAATCGAGCTTCAAATCGAACCGTTCTCGCGTAAAAATCTTATGCGGTTCTACGCGGAATACGACGATCAAATCGCCCGCAACCCCGCCGTTTGGCGCTGCCTGACCCATTTGCTTTTTACGCATATAACTGCCCGTATCCACGCCCGCGGGAATGTCGAGCGTTACCGTCGTTTCCTTGCGCTGCGAGCCTTTGCCTTTACATTCGGGACATTTTTCTTGAATATTCCGACCCGACCCGCCGCAATCGGGACATACGCCCTGACGGATCGTCCGACCGAACATCGTATTTTGCACCTGTTGCACGATGCCGCGACCTTGACATTTTTGACAGGTATTGAACGCCGTACCGTTTTTCGCGCCCGTGCCTTTACAGGACGAACAAGGCTCGTTCCGCGTATACGACATCGTCTTTTTACAGCCTTTCGCCGCGTCCATGAACGACAGAGTCATCTCCCGCTGAATATCTTCGCCGACTTCCGACCGCGCGGAGCGCGCGTTGCCGCCGCCGAACCCGCCGCCGAAAAAGCTTGAAAAAATATCCGAGATATCTTCAAAACCGCCCGCGCCGCCGCCGAACCCGCCGCCGAAACCACCGAAACCGCCCATGCCGGGATGTTCCAGCTCGTAATCATACGCCGCGCGTTTTTGTTGATCGGAAAGCGTTTCGTTCGCTTCGTTGATTTCCTTGAATTTTTCCGCGGCTTCTTCGTTGCCTTGGTTGCGGTCGGGATGGTATTTCATCGCCAACTTCCGATACGCCGATTTGATTTCCGCTTCACTCGCCTTTTTGTCTACGCCGAGTATTTCGTAATAATTCTTTTTTTGTTCTGCCATGATCTATACTCTTTGATCTATACTCTTTCACGCCAACGTTTTCGGTTGCCGTACGCTCTGTGCGTTTTACCCTAAAACGCCACTACGGGCTTGGCGGAATATCCGCCAAGCCGCGCGGGTTGTTGCTTACTGTTTATTGATGGAATTCCGTATCCCCTTCCGTGCCGTTGGGATCTACGTTCGGCGCAGCGCCGCCGTTTTGTTGATACAGCTTCGCGAATACGGGTTGTACGTCTTGCATGAGCTTGTCGTACGCCGCTTTGATTCGATCGTCGTCTTCGCTCGCAAGTTCCGTTTTCGCCGCTTCGATCGCCGCGTTCAACGTGGACTTATCGCTTTCGTCGAGCTTATCTCCCGCTTCTTTCATCGTTTGTTCCACCGAGAAGATCATACCGTCGAGCTTGTTCTTGTTTTCGACTTTTTCCTTTCTCTTCTTGTCTTCTTCCGCGAATTGTTCCGCTTCTTTCACCGCTTTGTCGATTTCTTCTTCCGAAAGGTTGGTGGACGACGTAATGGTGATATCCGTCGATTTGCCCGTTCCCTTATCCTGCGCCGTTACGTGCACGATGCCGTTCGCGTCGATATCGAAAGTTACTTCGATTTGCGGAATTCCGCGGGGCGCGGGCGCAATACCCGTCAACATAAAGTTCCCGAGCGTCTTGTTGTCTTTGCAGAATTCACGTTCGCCTTGGAGCACGTGAATATCTACGCTCGTTTGATTGTCCGCCGCCGTCGAGAATACTTGGCTCTTCTTTACGGGAATGGTCGTATTTCTGTCAATGATACGGGTGAACACGCCGCCGAGCGTTTCAATCCCCAAGGACAACGGAGTAACGTCCAAAAGCAATACGTCTTTGACTTCGCCCGTCAAAACGCCGCCTTGCACCGCTGCGCCGATCGCAACGCATTCGTCGGGGTTAATTCCCTTGAACGGTTCTTTGCCCGTAACTTCTTTGACTTTGGTAACGACTGCGGGCATACGCGTCGAGCCGCCGACGAGAATGACTTTGTCGATATCGCTATACGAAAGCCCTGCGTCGCGCATAGCCGCTTTCATCGGTTCTACCGTTCTGTTCAAAAGATCCGCGGTCATCGCTTCGAATTTTTGCTTGGTCAAGGTAACGTCCAAGTGTTGCGGGCCGTCCGCGCTCATGGAAATGAACGGAAGGTTGACGTTCGTCGAAGACATACCCGAAAGTTCGATCTTCGCTTTTTCCGCCGCTTCTTTCAAACGTTGCATCGCCATCTTGTCTTTGGAAAGATCGATGCCCTTGTCTTTCTTGAATTCGTCTACGAGATATTCGATAATCTTGTTATCCCAATCGTCGCCGCCGAGCTTCGTATCGCCGTTGGTCGCGAGTACTTCGAACACGCCGTCGGAGATTTCCAAAATGGAAACGTCGAACGTACCGCCGCCAAGGTCGTAGATCATAACCTTGCCGCCCTTGTCCTTATCCAAACCGTACGCAAGCGCCGCCGCCGTCGGTTCGTTGATGATACGGAGCACGTTAAGCCCCGCGATCTTCCCTGCGTCTTTCGTCGCTTGACGTTGGCTATCCGAGAAGTATGCCGGACAGGTGATTACGGCTTCCGTAACCGTTTGCCCAAGATACGCTTCCGCGTCCGCTTTTAATTTGGAAAGGATCATCGCGGAAATTTCCTGCGGCGAATAATCCTTATCGTCTACTTTTACTTTATAATCCGAACCCATGTGCCGTTTGATCGAAATGATCGTCTTATCGGGGTTTGCAACCGCTTGACGCTTCGCTGCTTGCCCTACGACGCGCGATCCGTCTTTTTGGAACGAAACGACGGACGGGGTCGTTCTCGCGCCTTCCGCATTCGTAATCACGACGGGTTCGCCGCCTTCCATAACCGACACACACGAGTTGGTTGTACCAAGGTCGATACCAATAACTTTTCCTGCCATAATAAACACTCCTTTTAAGCGGCTTTCCTGCCGCCGTTTTCTTTACAGTTTATATGTAACCATTTGAAAACGCGCTTAAACAAACTTTTTAAAAAAATTTTTCAAACAAAATTTTCACCAAGTTATTGACAAGCGAGCAAAAACCCGTTATACTATACGTAACCAAAAGAATAATTTTTTAAGGAGAAGTTTCTTATGATTTCATTACAGGATAAAGTAGTCATTATCACCGGCGGCGGACGCGGGATCGGGTTCGGACTTTCGACGGCGTTTGCGAAAGCGGGCGCGAAGCTCGTTTTGACGGGTAGAACGGAAAGCACCCTTTTACAAGCGAAAGAGAAGCTGGAAGCTGCATACAACACGGAAGTTTTGACGGTAACGGCGGACGGCGCGGACGAAGCCGCGATCCAAAACGTTATCGATAAGACGGTGGAACGCTTTGGCAAAATCGACGCCGTTATTAACAACGCGCAAGCGTCGTCTTCGGGTAAAATGCTGGTGGATCATACCAAGGAAGATCTCGATTTAGCCATTTATTCGGGCTTGTACGCGACGTTCTTCTATATGCAAAAGGCGTTCCCCTATTTGAAACAAACGAAAGGCTGCGTCGTCAACTTTGCAAGCGGCGCTGGGCTGTTCGGTCGTATCGCGCAATCTTCTTACGCGGCGGCGAAAGAAGGGATTCGCGGACTCTCCCGTGTAGCGGCGACGGAATGGGCGCCCGACGGAGTACGGGTCAACGTGATTTGCCCGCTCGCTATGACAGAAGGATTACAAAAGTTCAAGGAAGAATACCCCGAACGCTATGAACAAACGATCAAAGGCGTACCGATGGGGAGATTTGCCGATCCGGAAAAGGACGTTGGCGCGGTTTGCGTGTTCCTTTGCTCGGAAGAAGCGAGCTTTGTTACAGGCGAGACTATTACTTTGCAAGGCGGTAGCGGTTTACGCCCCT
>JAFVRU010000174.1 GCA_017504065.1 Clostridia bacterium | reverse complement strand
GTAGGCTCGGTTATGCGCCCCGTAACGGATAAGTTTAAAGTTTCGAGATCCAAGCTTGCCTACATTATCGACGCGACTGCTGCGCCGATTTGTATTATTGCTCCGATTTCCAGCTGGGCGGCAGCCGTTGCAGGGGAGTTGGAAGGCGACGGGTTAATGGTGTTTATGAGCACCATTCCGTTCAACGTATACGCAATTCTCACGATCGTGATGGTATTTGCGTTATGTTTCATCAAGTTTGATTTCGGGAAAATGCGTAAAAACGATTGCGTAGCGGAAGCTACGGGCGACGTGCATGCGGGGGTGGAGCAGGATTCCAAGGAAGAAGAAGTGCTTGTCGTGAATGAAAAGGGCAAAGTACGGCATTTGTTGATTCCTGTAATCATTTTGATTATTTGCTGTATCGGCGGTATGCTGTATACGGGTTTCTATTATAATTGGGAGACGGGAGCGATCGGGAAAGAATTACAATCTTCTAACGTAATCCAAGCCTTTTCCAACTGCGACGCGGGTATGTCGCTCGCGATCGGGTCGACCGTAGCTTTGGTGGTCATAGCCCTGTATTATATGCTCGCAAGAGTCGTATCTTTTAAGAAAATCACAGAGAGTTTTACCGAAGGTTTTAAAGCTATGGTTCCCGCGATTTTGATTCTGACGTTCGCTTGGTCGATTTCAGCGGTTATGGGCGCAAAAGGCGGCTATTTGGACGCGAAAGTGTTCGTGCAGGAACATTTGGCGAACAGTTCTTTCCCGCAATTCTTATTCCCTGCGATTTTCTTCGTAGTGGCGGGCTTGATTGCGTTTTCGACGGGAACGTCATGGGGCACGTTCGGGGTTTTAGTTCCGATTGCGGTTACTATACTCGGCGGGAGCGGTACAATGGCGGTTATGACGGTATCGGCTACGCTTGGCGGCGCGGTATTCGGGGATCATATTTCCCCGATTTCCGACACGACCATTTTGGCTTCCGCGGGCGCGCAATGTAACCACGTGGAGCACGTGAATACGCAGCTCCCTTACGCGGTTGTCGTTGCGGGGATTGCCGTAGCGGTATACCTTGTTGCGGGCGCTTGCGTGGGCTTAGGGCGCGTCGCGAGCTGCCTGATTATGTGGGGCTTGGCGTTGGCGCTGTTTGCAGGGTTCGTGTGCTTAATCAAATATATCGAGAAGAAAAAACAAACGGCAACGGCGGAGCGAGAACCGTCGTCGAATGAAGAAGCTTGACAAAAGCTTTGGAATCGCGGAATGGATTCGATAAGGAGAAAATATGTTTGAAATAGGAACGCCCGAGCAGGCGGGGATTCATTCGAAAATCGTACAAACTTTCATAGAAAATCTTGAAAAACGCGGCGCGGCGATGCACGGAGTTTTTATTCATGCGCGGCAATACGATTTTCGCGGAAGGGTATTGGAAACCCTTTCATCAGGCGTTTTGTCATAGACAATATTCCCAAACCAAAAGCTTTGTTGGGGTTGCCATCGGGTTGTTGGAAGAAGAAGGGAAGCTGTGTTTAGACGATAAAATTATCGATTATTTCCCGGAAAAAGCGGATGGGGAATGGCAGAAATATTTTGCAAATCAAACGATTCGCGAAATGCTCATGATGACGACGGTTGGCGGAAATATCTATTGGTTTGTTTCCAACGATCCGGACAGAACGCATTATTATTTCAATGAACAACGTCAAACGCGTCCGTCCGGTACGCTGTGGGAGTATGATAGTCCGGGCTCGCAGGTATTGTGCGCGCTTGTGGAAAAATTGGCGAACAAACCGTTGTTGGACTACTTAAAAGAAAAACTGTTCAACGAAATGCACGCGTTTGAAAACGCGACGGTTTTAAAAACTCCGAACGGCGATTCCTGGGGGGATTCGGCAATGATTTGCACGTTGCGGGATATGGCGGCGTTTGGACGGTTTGTTATGAATTACGGGGTTTGGAACGGAAAACGTTTGATGAACGAAGCGTATTTGCGCGAAGCGACTTCCCGTCTTGTCGCCAATGATGAAAGCGCGCATTACTCCGCGTATCACCAAGGTTACGGCTACCAAATTTGGCGTGTATGCGGCGGGGGATTTGCATTCGTGGGTATGGGCGATCAACTGACGGTATGCTATCCGGAAAAGGATTTGCTATTTGCATGCACGGCGGATAATCAGGGCACGAATTTGATTCGCGAGAAAATTTTTGAAATGCTGGAAGATATGTTCGTTACGCAAATACAAAAACAACCTTTGCCCGAGAATACAATCGCGCAACAGGCGTTGAGCGAGTTGCTTTCCAACTTACAACTCCGCAGCGCGCAGGGCAAGACGGATTCCGATTTCCGTTCGGAATTGAACGGTTCGGAATATGCGTGCGAAAAAAATCCGATGGGAATTGAAAAATTTTCTTTTGTGTTTCACGATCATACTTCGGGCGAATTCCGATACACGAACGCGCAGGGCGATAAAGTGCTTCCGTTCGGGGTCAACCGCAACGCGTTTGGGAAATTTCCGCAGCTGGGATATTCTAACGAGTACGGCGCTGTGCCGACGACGGACGGGTTTACGTACGACGCCGCAACGTCGCTTGCATGGCTCGAAGAAAAGAAACTCCTGCTTTGCGTGCAAATTATCGATCGGTATTTCGGGAATATGAGCGCATTGTTCGCGTTTAAAGACAACGAAGTCTGTGCGCGGTTTACAAAAACGGCGGAAGCGTTTTTGGACGAATATCAAGGGGATTTGATCGCGAGAAAAATTTCTTCATAAACGAAAAAAAAGGATTTGGGTTTCCAAATCCTTTTTTCCTGTTCAGGAAGTATTTATTTGAACGGTACGTAGTTCACGCGAAAATCATACTTTTGCGTTTTGGTATTTTCGATAATGCAT
>JAFVRU010000173.1 GCA_017504065.1 Clostridia bacterium | reverse complement strand
TCCAAGTATATCGGATATACTTGGATTTTTCTTTCAGGAGCAACCATGTTCGATTTTTTATTCTTTTTCCGTAGCGTGATGTTGGGCGTAGGGCTTGCAATGGACGCCTTTTCCGTATCTTTAGCCAACGGCTTGCACGAGCCGTTTATGCGGCGCAAAAAAATGTGCGGAGTCGCGGCTGTGTTTGGGGTATTCCAAGGCATGATGCCGATGATCGGCTGGATCTGCGTACGGACGGTGGCGCAGCGGTTTCAAGCGTTCGAAAAAGCCGTGCCGTGGATTGCGCTCGGACTGTTGCTGTTGATTGGCGGAAAAATGGTTGTGGAAAGCTTGCGTGGGCAAGACGAAGAAGAACCGCCGAGAGTCGGGGTTTGGGGTTTGCTCGTGCAGGGCGTAGCGACGTCGATCGACGCGTTATCCGTAGGGTTTACGATTGCAGCGTATAAATGGTATGCGGCGCTTGTCGCCGTTTCGATCGTGGCGGCGGTAACGGGGATTTCTAACGCTCGGATTTTAGAGAATTTGGAGAAATTGTCTGCGGAGTTTTTGGGGGATATTATCATAAGAATTCCGATCGTTCCAGGGTATAATACCGACGAGAACGAATTGCGCAAAATGGCGGAATATTTGCATAAACTGCGGATTAAGGGAATTGAATTATTGTCATATCACGCTATGGGCGAACACAAGTGGCAGGCAATCGGTGCGCCCGTTCAAGCATATACGGCACCGTCGGAAATGCAAATATATAGAAGTTTTTTTAAAGCATAAACCTAATAAAATGTATCTATGGAATCAACCCAACGTAAGAAACGAAAAAAATGTTGTATTTGGGTTGATTTTCTTTTGAAGATATGCTATAATGAAAAAAAATATTGTTGAAAAGGAAACGATGATGAAAATTTTGAATTTTGGATCTTGTAATATCGATTACGTGTATGCGCTCGATCACGTTGTTGCTGCGGGGGAAACGCAACAATCGAACGGGTTGAACGTTTTCCCCGGCGGGAAGGGTTTAAATCAATCGATTGCGGCGGCGCGTGCGGGGGCGGAAGTCTATCATGCGGGGTGTATCGGTGAAGACGGCGGTTTTCTTGCGGAGCTGTTACAAACCAGTGGTGTGGACATTTCCTACTTACAACAGGTGGACGGTAAAAACGGGCATGCGATCATTCAAGTCACCAAAGACGGGGAAAATTGTATCGTATTGTATGCTGGCTCAAACGCGGCGATTACAAAAGAACAGGTAGATGATGTATTAAAAAATTTTGGCTCGGGGGATCTGTTGCTATTACAAAACGAAATCAACTTATTGGACTATATCGTAGAGCGCGCGTATGAAAAAGGTATGCAAATTGCGCTCAACCCGTCGCCCATTGACGAAAATATCGCCAAAATCGACTTTGCAAAATTGTCCTATTTGATTTTAAACGAAGTGGAAGCGGCGGCTTTGTCGGGGTTTACGGACGAAGCGGCAAACTTAGCGTATTTTCAACAGCGGTATCCAAAACTCAAAGTTATGTTGACGCTTGGGAAGCGCGGGTGTATCTATCAAGACGGAGAAAGGCAGTTGCGCCATCCGATTTTTGCGGTGGAAGCGGTGGATACGACGGCGGCAGGGGATACGTTTACGGGATATTTCTTGGCGGGGATTGCCGCTGGAATGGATTGTGCAGAAGTGATAAAACGCGCTTCTTGCGCTTCCGCTATTTCGGTTTCCAAACACGGCGCGGCGCCGTCGATTCCCGATTTAAAAAGCGTGGAATACGGGCTGAAAACGATGAGGGTTAAAGAGTTGTAAGATTCGCCTAATTTCCGCATAACGAATATTTTGAAGAATTTGTCATAAAATAGAATAAAGATATACGCTCGCCGCGTAAATTGCTTGAAAAATCGCGCGGGAAGTGTTATAATAAGATTGTCCGTAGGGGAGTAGTAACCGCGTGAGCGGAACAAGTCAACATACTGATCGAAAGATCTGGCTTGTTTTAATTTACGAGACTTGCGTATAACTGAAAAGCTATACGAGGTCTTTATATATCGTCGAGTTTCCAAGTATATCGGATATACTTGGATTTTTCTTTCAGGAGCAACCATGTTCGATTTTTTATTCTTTTTCCGTAGCGTGATGTTGGGCGTAGGGCTTGCAATGGACGCCTTTTCCGTATCTTTAGCCAACGGCTTGCACGAG
>JAFVRU010000172.1 GCA_017504065.1 Clostridia bacterium | reverse complement strand
GGTATTGTTCATATTTTTCGGGGTCGGTCGATTTCAAGCCTTCGATCGCCGCGTAAGCTTCGTCTATATAGCCCATGAATTGTTTCATCATCGCATACGAGAAGTATTTTGCTTGCGCGAAGTCGTAAGAACCGCTCCCCGCTTGCCCGATCGAATACAAATACGCGAAACGGTTTCTGTACGCGTCGAACATTCTCCGCATCGGTTCTTGCGCAGGACCGAAATATGCGTTGAAATAGTTATCGATCGCTTGATCGTAGTCAAGTTGGCAATTATACGACAAATGACAGGACAAATAGACTCTCAATAACTCAAAGCCCGTATGGTTGTTCGCGTTCCATTGTCCTTGGTCATACAACCACATTCCGTGCGCTTCTACCATTTTCTTGAAGTTCTTTTGTTGGGAGCTATAGCAATCGAAGAAGAACAGATAATTTCTATAATCGATCGGATATTGCCAGAACATCAGTTGATCGCAGAGTACTTGCCAACCCGAGATCGCGTCCCAGAGTTCTTGGTTACCCGAATCTTCGAACGGAATATATTTCACGCCCGACGACGCGATAATCGTAACGATATTGTCCGCGCAAACGACGTCTTGATCCACCGCCGTAAACGTTCCGTCTTCATTCTTCTTGACGGGCGGAGTCAACGTATCGAGATACGCCATGTGAATAATCTTGATATCTCGTCCGTTGCAAGGATCTTCCGCGCTGTTTACCCATTCGCCAATGTGCTTTGCTACTTTATTCAGGAATAATACGAGCCCAGCCGCTTTCCCAGCGTCTTCGCTGCCGTATTTCACTCCCAACGCCTTACAGCCGTCGCATTGACAGAACTCACCGCAGTCCTGTTGTACGAACGTAACGAACCGAGCGCCCTTATGCTCCAACAACAGCTCCTTCATCTTCTCTACGACGATGGGGACCATGCCGTCGGGATCGCGCGAATAGCAAAGCTGCTCGGGGGAGTTCCCTTGCCCGTCCGCGAACCATTCTCTATGCGTTTCGCCGTATTCGTCGAACGGAATATAGTCGAACGTGTTATGCCAAGGGTGATTGTTATACCCTACGAGCGGCGCGCCGCCCGATACCCGCATTCCGTCTCTATAATACGGATCCGTCGTTGCATTTAAAATCCCTGCCGTCGCCGAAATGTATTCGATATCGGGACGTTCCTTGACGTCGAATTCGTAGAAGGGCAAATCGCTCACGCCCGTTCTTAAATCGTAACATTCGGGCGCGTAATACTCAAACCCGAAATAGTATTTCAACAGTTCGTAAGCGGAATATTTCACCCCGAGCGAACCGCCCATGCAGAACACGGAATTCCCTACCGTCTTGAGCACGAACCCGCTATTGGTCAGCGCTTTTTTATCGAACGTAACCCCAGAAGCGTTTTGGTACGCATTCACGCCGAACGAAATAATTTTCATGTCTTGCGTCCACGTCGCGCCGTTTTCCACTTCCATTACAGGCAAATTCACGCCCGTAGCTTTTGCAAAGAATTCACGGAACAACGCCACAGCCGAGCTTTCCGGACCCGACGCATTTGCGGACTTGACAAGCGCGTAACCGTTATTTTTGCCGTCTTTTACGATGCTTTCATCGGTAACTTTTACCAAGCCGCCGTGGATCGTATGCGACAAATCGTATTCCACTCCCGCCGCGCTTTGGTTGTTGTCGGTTTTCGAGCTGTCTTCTTTTTTAGAAGCGCACGCGCTCGAAAATACCGAACTGATCATGAGAAATGCGGACAAAATACAAACCAATACATTTTTCTTTTTCATCGCTGTTTTCTCCTTATATTACCGTAATCGTTTTTCTAACAAAGCCGTAGTTTTCGTTTCCGTCATAGGTATACGCGTAAACGACATACTCCCCTTTCTCGGTGAACGTATACTCGCTTGCTTCGTTGAAGAACACGATAATCCCTTTCACGGTTTTCACCGTATAGTACAACTTCATCTCGTCCGTGCATTCGTCCGTAGCCGTCGCGGAAAGCGTGATCGTATCCCCGACTTTGTACTCGTCCGCAAGTTCATACGTCCACGTTACTTCGGGATCTTTAAAGTCTTTTACGTTCAACATGAAATCGTAGGAGTTCCCATTCGTTACTTCGTACGTAATCTTATACGAGCCGAACGCATTCAACTGAATCCGATAACCTTTGGACGGGTCTACTCCGTCGATTTTTTCACCGCCGACGTCTTGCATCAAAGTAAAGCTGCCGTCCGCTTGTTGGTATTGCGCCCACATCTTGACTTCGCAAATCGTCGGATCGATCGCGTCGCCGCCGACGAAATCGTACAATTCCACTACCGAACCGAGATCGTAGTTCCGTTTATATTCGCCCAACATCGTACCTTCGGGCGCGCCGTTATCCCGCGCGGAAGCGGTAAACATTTGGTTGCGGACCTTTTGAATGACAATTTTGCTTTCGCCCGTTACTTCGAGCATTTCCATCTCAAAGTAGATTTTCCCCGACGTGAAATATTTGCTGCCGTCGTTGGTGAGCGAGAACGCCGTATCGCCGTTTTCGAACAAGATTTCCGCGTCCTGCCAATTATATTCGATATTGAACGATTCCTGCGGTTTATTGAACGATTGTTTGTTCAAACGGTATTCGATACCGTCGTTGAGTTTAAATCCAACGTACGTATTGCGGTTGATCAGCGTATATTTCGCGCGTTGCGTTTTGTCTTCCACGTCCGTCATATATACGTTCAAGATCCCGAAATTGCCTTTCGTAATATTGAACTGAATGGCAAACTTGCTCGCGAGCAAGGGATTGACGTACGCCAACGTTCCGTTTTCCGAGAACGTGTATTGCGCGTATTCGGAAGTATCCTTTTCGGTTACTTTCCCGTAGCCGGGAACGACGCTTTCGCTCGTTACGAACAACGACGTTTTTTGGATATTCCCCGAAATGTTCGCCGCGGGCGTTTTCTCCGCGGTTTCGTCTTTCAAAATGGAAACACATTCCGAAGTATACGTTTGCGAACTGCTGCCCGTCGCCGTTTGCGCGGTATAGGTAATCGTTACCGTTTTGCCTACGTATTTCATCGCAGGCGCAAAAACGTTGGAGTCGAGCTGTTCCACAGGCAAACCGTCCGCTTGCACGGAGATCTTCGTTTTAACTTCCGCTCCGCCTTGCTTATAATCGTAAGCAACGAGCGTTGGCAATACTTGATTGCAGCCTGCGAGCAAATACTTGGGCATGATCAATTCGTTTAAGAATACGGGATCGTTATCGGGCGTTACTTCCAACGTGTACGAATACGTATCCTTACAACCCACGTAGTCGGTTACCGTATACGTAATGGTATAACTACCTTCTTGCTTCACGTTGAATAGCAGCG
The DNA here is from genome assembly GCA_017504065.1 of Clostridia bacterium. GTDB lineage: Bacteria > Bacillota > Clostridia > Christensenellales > Borkfalkiaceae > Scatosoma. The sequence goes on along the minus strand of JAFVRU010000172.1, from coordinate 19,443 downwards.
TTTCCGCGTTAATCTCGTACACGCTATCCCCTTTGGTCGCCGTAATTTCTACTCGGTAATTCCCCGAAGCGTTTTCTACGGCGTATTCCGCAATGGGAATATTCCGCGCGACGAATCCGCTCGTCTGCTCTTCGCCTACCGTGTATACGTTGAGTCCGCTGCCGATCTGTTTCACCGCGGTAACCCCGACCGTGAGCGTACGTTTGTTGCCCGATCGGTCTTCCGCGACGTATTCTATGGTATACGCGCCTTCGTATTTAGGCACGAACGTATCGCCGTCCAGCGTAACGTTTACCCGTTCCGCCGAATGATAATTGTAATAGACGTTCGTTTGCAGGGATTTTACGCCGCTGTAGAAATCGATGGCATTCGCCGCAAATACCTGATACGGCTGTCCAACCACCGCCGTAGGCAATTTGTCTGCCGCGTACGTATCGTAATCTACGTTGATGATCGGCGCGTCGGTATCCTGGAGATACTTTTCCCCAAGCGTTGCGCCCGTATCGCCGCCGATATTCGTAATGAAAATATTCCCTTCCGAATCGTTGAATTCACTCGCATAAACGCTCAAATACACTTCGCCCGTCGTGAATCCTTGCCAAGGCTCGGCAAAATAGGAAGTACTTGCCAAATCGGCTACCAATTTTCCGAGATAGTTGTAAACCTTTTTCCCTTCGTAATCGAGATAGAACCCGATCGATTTATCGACTTGGTTGCCCGTCGTCGCTTGCGTGTAATCCCAAGACGCGGGCGTCCAACAACCGTAATAATCTTTCTTTAATTGCGTGCCGTTCAACCCCATAGAAGGTTGTTCCCCAACGCGAGCGCGGAAATATGCAGGCATTTTGCTATCGAGATTTAACGAGCCGTATTTATCGAACAAAATTTCGATATAATTATCGGGATCGTAAACGTCGGTCAAACGAACCGTAAGCATCAACCAAACGGGATAATTGTTTTTTATCGCCGTCGAATAATACGTGAAAAAGGGTTTCGTACCGTCGTAACCGCTTACGTCGATGATCGAATTATAGTAAAACGTTGCGTTTTGCGTGAGTTTAACGTCCAACCCGCCGATTACGGTTTCTTGATATCCGGAAGCCGTCGTTTCGTCTGTTTTTCCGTAGTTGATAAACGCGCGGTCTTCGTAAGCGATCGTCGCGTTCAACGCGTCCACGGAAGACTTACGGGCATAGCACATAAACGTCTTTTCTTCCGTCAACGTTTCGCCGTTTACCGTCGCGGTATAAATTACGGTGTATTTCCCCGTTTCTTCCAACGTAAACCCGTCCGTACGCTTTTTCGCGCCGCTCGGGAGCACTACGTAACTCTCCGCCGTTACCGTATCGTCGCCGACCTTGAACGAACCTTGGGGAATCGAAACGACTTCCCCTTGTTCGTACGAGCTCTCCAATGTCAGACTTGCGTCAAACACGCTTTCCGCTTTTGCCGGATGGCGCATAAACGCCCAACCGAGCGAAAAACACGCCGCCGCAAACAGCAGAGCCGCCAGCAACGTTGTTAATTTTTTGGATAAAAGCTTTCCCATCTTTTATTCTCCTACTTATTCTTTAATACCTTCCGCCAAGGAAATACTGCCCATGAACTTTTCGTGGAAAATCATAAAGATCACGAATACGGGCAAAACTTGGATAAAGCACCCTGCGAGCTTAATGGTAACGTGCGAAACTTCCGCAATGTTCGTTTCACGGAATTTCCAAAGCCCGTACGCTACTACAGGACGATTGGGCAACTGTATCAAGTTGACCCCGTAACTGTTCCAAAGCCCGATAACGTCCATAAAGAACAACGTTGCGATAATGTTCATCGTCAACGGTATGTAAATATGGAACAATACCGTAAAATTGCTCGCGCCGTCAATTTCCGCCGATTCCGCAAACGCCGCGGGAATCCCACGCACGCAGGCTTGGATGATGAAATAACTCATACCCAAAAAGCTCATTTGCGTTACGACGGCAACCATCCAGAAGTTTCCGATTACGCCGAGTCGGAAAGACATTTGCAATTCCGAAGCCGCCGTACCGTAAATGGGAATGGTCATCGTGAACAACACGATCGCGTCCAATACCTTGGAGAACTTGAAGTTAAACTTCGCCGCAGCATACGCTACGAAATATTGCGCCATTGTGGACGTAAACGCCGCAAGACACGCATACGAGATACTGTTCCACATCATATCCACGTACGTAAACGTTTGGCTGTATTTTACCGTTTTATATTCGATCGTGAAATGCTTTAAAACGGTAAGATAATTCTCGAACTTCCATTCTTTCGGCAAGCCGAACATATTGTACCTGAAATCCACGGGTGATTTCAACGTCGTAATGAATCCCCAAGCAAACGGGATCAACAAAGAAAGCATGTGCCCGATACAAAACGTATAAATGAGTATACGGGCGATGATTCCGCCGACGTCGCGCGACTTTTTCATTTTTTCAACGGGGTTTTTCTCCGTTTCGGTTACTTCTTCGACCGTTTCGGTTACTTCTTCAACCGTTTCTACTTTTTCTTCCACAGCCGCACCTCTCAATTCTTCATCGGGTCAACCTTGTCTGCCCACCAACGTAACCAAAGGATTATGGGCAACATGACCGCCGTAATAATCAAGCCCATCGCTGAAAGCACGGGATACCCTGCTTCACCGCCGAGCAGCATTCGCGTATACATATAATACCCTACGGTATGCAGTTCGCTGTCCGCATCCAGTCCGTAAAAATCGAGCAAGTTAAACTGATTCCCGAACAGCCCCGTAAAGCTGACGATAAATTGCAACGCGAAAAGCGACCAACACATCGGCATCGTGATCTTCCAAAACTCCTGCCAGAACGTTACGCCGTCCAACTGCGCCGCTTCGATAATCGAAGTGGAAATGGCGTTCATTTGGTTGACGTAAAGGATCAACGATCCGCCGAGCCCAATCCAAATCCCGTAAATCCAAATGGACGGTTTACGGGTGGCAACGTTGGAAATAAAGCCCATCGTCGTTTCATTGGTGATTTTGCCGATAAAATACGGCAACGCTTCTTCAAGGAAGTATTGATAAATCAACACTTTTACGATAATTGCGAACATAGAAGGCGCGTATTCCACGATTTTAAACACCTTCCCAAGCCGCGCCTTTTTATGTACGAAATACGCAACAAGCAGCGTAGGCGGTACGGTTAATAAGTTATTCCAGAAGAATAACAACAGCGAGTTGGATATCGCAATTTTCCAGTTCTGCAAATGCTTGATGCTGTGAAATACTTCCTTAAAATTCGCCCAGCCGACCCAGCTCGTTTCGCCGCCTGCCCAACTAGGCACGCCGCTGTCAAACGACTGAAACGCCAGCAAGATCGCGTTGAATTTTACCCCTACCCAAAATACAAGAAAGTGGCAAAAAGGAAGTATGATCAACAAAATATAAAATATTAAATTTCTCGTCCTTTTCTTTAACTTTAACATACCGTTCTCCTATGTTACGGAGTCAATTTACAAGCCTTATGATTAACTTAATTCGTTTTGCGCACGCGTATAAATTCCGTTGAAGATCGTTTCTGCGCTAAAGCCTTTGGTACGGAACATTTCCAAAAGCGAACTGTAGTCCGTTCCGTCTACGTGCGAAGCATAGAACCCAAGCCCCGTGATCATATCGTAATTGCGGATATAATACGCGGAATCGGGAGCGGGATACATAATATCCACGTTCTTCGACGCTTTCAACGCCATCGCGTCTTTCGCAAAGAACGACATAGCGCTCTTATGTTCTTCCTTAATGTCGTACGCAAACGGTCTGGTTACACCCGTGTACGCCGTGAATTCGCTGTTGCTTTCATCGGTGAAACAGAATTGGAAGAACTTCTTCGCAATTTCTACCTTTTCCGTCGCGATATCCGAGCGGATAAAGCCGCAGAAGTTATGTCCTTCGTAGAACGTGCTCTTTTGCCCGATTTGTTCGTTCGTTGCTTTCGGCAAAGAAAGTACACGGAAACGACGATTTGCTTTCGCGTATTGATCACCGAAGTTGCTCGCCATCGTATTGATCGTGCTTTCCGCTTCGTTTTCCCACCAGCAACCGTCTACGCTGAATGCGTATTTTTCATTATCCTTCGCCGAATATACGAAATATTCTTGCGCGCGGATTTGGTCTACCGAGTCCGCAAAGCTTCTCGCGTTCATGTATTTTTGTCCGCCGTTCGTGAACAGTTTTTCCATAAACTTCAACGCGTAGTATCTACCCGCCGATTTGTATTGCGTCAAGCGGTTTTCGTCGTTGAGTTCCGTTTCAGAAAGCTTCGTTACGTTGCCTTCCGCGTCCACGTCGATCAGCAATTTCGACGTGCCTTCGAATTCCAAGTTCATACGCATTTGTTCTTCCCCTTCGAAGTCCGCGATCAACTGACGGGCAAGCCAAGCCAAATACCCCGTTACCGCTTTCCCTGCCATGATGATCGGGGTTACGCCGTGTTCGTCTTTCATATAATCGCAAAGCGCGAAGAATTCGCTGTACGTTGCAGCTTGACCGTCGTCGCGCGTACCGTATTCGCCGTCAGGACCGTGCGAAAGGTATTCGCCAGAAGTCGTTTTGTAGTAAACCGTTTCCCCTACTGTCGTAAGCTGCGCGTAGTTCCCGTCCGCGCCCTTTTGCGTATTCGGCGTGATCAAATAATCTTCCGTATTCGTCCAAGCATTCGTCTTGCGCGCTTCGTCCACTTCTTTGGTGAAATAGAAGCCCGATTGATAGAACATGTCTTCGTCGTAGATAATCCCTTCGTACGAGTTGGAATAGTTGAGCGCGTAATACTTCGGCGCTGTCGCTGTGCCTTCGTTATAGTATTCCGCAAGCGTGGGATCCATCTTTTCCGCGATGCTCTTGTCTTCGCCGTACGCCGTCAATTTTTCCGTCATAATGTCGGTAATATCCAAGAACCGACCCTTTTCTTGCATACGGTGATAAATCGTTTGTTCCAAGAAGAAAATTTCGTTCGTGTTCGTGATCCAATGATTGTCTACGCCCGAACCCAATTCCGTCGTGGGAACGGGAATGATTTCTACCCCGACTTTTTCCCCTACCTTGTAGTCCGCATACATCGCTTCAAAACGATCGCCTACACGATCGATCCAAGCCGTGCCGTAACCGCCGGCATACGTTTGTACGAACAACTGCGTCTTCGTGCTGTCATAGGATTCTTTTTTCGGGCCGCAAGCCGCTACCCCAAGTACCGTAGACGCGCAAATCGTCATGCAAAGTGCGCTTTTGATAAATTTTCTCATAATAATCTCCTTATAATGATTTATTTTTATTTTTTAATTTTTTTCGTTTGTTATGCGAGCGTTATACAAGGTTTCGCCGCCGTTTTACAAAGCAGTTCCCCGTACGCTCCGTCGGGATCCCAGAACATAGCCGCGTATAACGCTTCCGGCAACCAAATGCCGCCGTCCAGCATGCCCGCGATGCTCAAATTCACCGTACCGCCGCCCAGCTCGGTAATCTCTTTGATCAACCGCTGCGCGTACGCGCCGTACTGCATCCATTGCGCTTGGAACATCTTCCAAATGCTTTTCCGAACTCGGAAATCGTGTTCGCCGATCTGCGGAACGTTTTTGCCGAGCACGTACGGTCCGTTTTGATATGCAAACCGTTCCCAATCGAGCGTCATCAAGCCCTTAAAATACAACCCCACGGGCGCGCCCGGACGAAGCTGCACGATTTTTTTCGCGAATTCCAACGTAGCTTCAAACGCTTTTTCGTCCCGAACAACGGGCGTATAATCGAACGGGAACGTGCCGCAGTCTTCCCAAACGATCTCCACGCGACGGTCAACCTTTGCAATCTCGTGCAGATGGTCCTTCACCGACGTCGCATGCAAACCGAATTCGAGCTGCAAATGCGGATACCGTTTCAACAATTCTTCCGCCGTATCGTTGACGAATTCGGTTACGAGTTGCGCAATCGTCTTATCCCCGACGTAAGAAAGCGACGTTTCCGTGAACGATTGGAAATAGATCCCGTCGCAATCCAAATCCCGATAGAACGTTTCATATTCTTCAATTACCGCGTCTTTCAGCTTCTTCAAATACTCGTCGGTGATCCCGCCTTCTACTTTTAAGCCGCTTTTCCAGCCCCAGGAATAGCCCCAAAAGACTTGGATTCCGAACTGCCGAGCGTACTCCACCGCTTCTTTCGCGTTCAGCGGCAAATAATCGTTCCAAAGCACCAAACGGTTCAAGCGCAACCGCGCCAAATTTTCTATGTATTTCCGATAATCGTTGATCGGATGCGCCCAAGTGAACACACCACGGTTGACCGTACGCGGTCGGGAACGAGTCGTCCACTCCGGCATTTTTTGATCGAAGATCTCGTCGGGCAAACGTAAGCCGCCGTGCGTAGGAGCGCAAGCCACGGGATATTCGTCCACGAACGCCGTCGCCCCGTAGTAGAGCTGCGTATCGTCGTTCGCCGTGATCAAAACGTATACGCATTCCTGATCGTCGGGTTTGCGCACGACTTTTACGCAATATCCGCCGTCGGGGATTTCGTCCGCTTTGACAAATTTTCGAATGGTTGCGTTATCGACGTATTTGCCGACGAAAATCGCATTCTTGTCCGTCTCGCAACCGTATTTCTCACAAGGCAATACGTACGTCGTATAAACGCCTTCGTCGCGCAACAACAAACGTCCGACTTCCGTACTCAAAAAATCCACCGCGTTTTTTTGCATGCCTACGTATTCGTTATATACGATCTTCCAAGACGTTTGTTTGGGATTTTGTACTTTGGGAATCATCGTTTTTACTCCTTGCTAATACTCGATTTTTATTGATATTCGATAACGCTTTGCCGCTCGGAAACCTTTCTCATGATCTCGCCGTATTCCTTATCGGGATTCCAGAGCATTTCAGAGAACAGCGCCACGGGCAACGGCAAGCCGCCGCCGTCTTCGTTGACGATCGCAAGGTTCACGTCGCCGTTCGTCAGCTTGATGATTTCGCGAATGAGCCGCAGCGCATACCCGCCGTATTGCAACCAGCCCGCTTCGAACATTTGCCAAATGGGTCGGCGCATTTCCGCGTCCCGTTTTTGTACCGCCGTCGAATTTTCGCCAAGTACGTAAGGCCCCGTTTGATGCTCGAACATTTCCCAGTCCACCGTCATCATACCTTTGAAGATAAGCCCCGTCGGAGCACCCGGGCGGAGCGCCAAAATCTTTCTCGTAAATTCCAACGTTTCTTGGAATGCTTCTTCACTCGGCACACGCGGAGTATATCCGTACGGGAACGTACCGCAGTCTTCCCAAACGATTTCCACGCGTTTGTCTACCCGCGCAATTTCTTCCAAACGGTTCTTGACCGACGTTGCGTGCAAACCGAACTGAATCTTAATATCGGGATACTCTTTATAGAATTCCGCAACCGTTTCGTTGACGAGATCGGTTACGACCCGCGCGATCAGCTTGTCGCCGATGTATTCTTTCGACATTTCCGTAAAGGATTGGAAATAAATCCCGTCGCAACCCGTTTTCGAGTAGTATTCCCGATATTCTCTCAACGCGTTTTCTTTTACGCCTTGCAAGTAGTCGTCTTCCAAGCTCGTATGTTTACAACCGTTCGCCCAGCCCCAGGAGTAGCCCCAAAGCACTTCAATTCCGTACCCGTGCGCGAAGTCTACGACTTCTTTCGCATTCAACGGCATATATTCGTTCCAAAGCACGATTTGGTTGAATTTCATTCTCGCCATTTCGCGAATGTATTTGCGGTAATCCCCGATGGGTTGCGCCCAGCTCCAAACTCCGCGCGTCGCGATCTGCGACTTTTCCGCGAGCTTGTATTCGGGCATTTTAAAATCGTAAATCCATTGCGGGATCTTCAACCCGCCGTGCCCGGGCGCGCAATCGGTGGGATAATTGTCTGCAAATGCGATCGCGCCGTAGAACAAATTCCGTTCGTCTTTTGCCGTAATAATGACGACGCGGCAATCTTCGTTGTCGGGATTGACGACGACTTTCACCAAGTAATCCTTGCCGTCCAATTCCGCTTCTTCCACAAATTTGCGTACTGTCGGGCTGTCTTGATACGTTCCGACCACGATGGCGTTTTGTTCGATCTCCGCGCCTTCTTGGAAACAGGGAACGACAAAAATTCTATACCAATCCCCGTCGCGCATCAAATATTTACCGACTTCCGTGCTTAAAAATTCCACCGCTTTCTTCTGAAAGCCTTCGTATTTGCCATAGATAATTTTCCAAGACGTTTGCTTGGGATATTTAACAGGATGTATCATACTCTCTCCTTCTCTTTCCTGTGATATTTACAGTTGCAATTCCAATCCGTCGTATGCCAATACGAACCCGTATTGTTTTGCGATTTTTTTCATGGTTTTGTATCCGATCGTCGGAACGTTGTGCGAAAAATGCGTAATAATTTCCAACGTATTCGGTTTATAGTTTCCGTTTTCGACAAACCGTTTCCGCGCTTCCAACACGTTGGGGATTCCCAAATGCTGCGCTTTGTACGTACCGCCGAAGCTCGCGTCCGAAGTCCCGAACGTACAATCGTAGGATACCGCGTCGAATTGCACTCCCTTTTCCCGCAGCCAAGCCATCGCTTCGTCGCATAAAAATCCGCTGTCGTTGAATAGGAAAAATGTTTTCCCGTCCTTTTCCAATAAATATACGTACGGGTGCGAAGTACCGTGTTCCGCAGGCAAAGCCGTTACGAAAAACCCTTCGATTTGCCGTTGCCCGTAAGGTTCGATCACGTCGAATGCCAATCGGTTTTGCTTGACTAACCATTGCAGCCCGTCCTGCGCTACGTCTTGCGAGCCGTGAACCGTCAACGTTTCCACCCCGAGTTCTTTCGCGTAATTGATTCCGCGGTTTTCAAACTCCGCAGGATAAAAATGGTCCGCGTGCGTATGCGTAATCAAGAGATGTTCCAAGGCGGACAAATCAAACCCGAACCGCAACGCGTTGGTATACGTATCCGCGTTAAAATCCACCAACAGCTTGTCATCGAATAAAACTTGCGACCGAGTACGGATATATTTGCCTTTTTTTTCACGGGCTTCCCGACATACCGCGCAACCGCAAAATACGCCCGGGATTCCTTCTGCCGCCGCCGTACCCCCATAACGGATTTTCATAGAATACTCCCCATATCCAATATTACATTCTACATTATATCAAAAAGTGTTTTATGAGTAAATATTCTTATTATCGTAAAAACATTGCATTTTTTTGTATTTAAACATAATACATGAAATTTTTTAACATTTTTTCATTATTTTTCCTTGACAAATTCCCCGATTCTGGCTTATAATGGGATTGTAGGAAGGCAAAGCGTATGTATAAGTATCATTTAGCAAAAAACTATTTATTCCAAGAGCCCTATCAGCTGAAAGACTTCCTTTTGCGGCAAATCGGGCGATTGTATATGCAGCCCTGCGACTCCGTCGGGTTACACCGACAAGCCAATTTGTTCGAGCTGACGATTATCACAGGCGGCACGGGGACTTGTTTTGCCAACGGCGTTCCCAAAGTAGTAAAACGGGGGGATATTTATTTGTCTTTTCCCAACGAATTGCACAACATTGTTTCGTCAAAGGACGATCCCTTGCAATTCGACTTCTTTGCATTCGAAACCGCCGATCCCGTCTATCAACAAAAATTACAGTCGATTGCAGAACATTATTCTCAAAAAGAACGGGTATTCTCGGACGAACGGATCGTCAATCTTGTCAGCGATTGCATTGCGGAGTTCAACAACGAAGACCCCGACCTTTTATACTGCATGTTTAAATCGATTATGATTCATCTAATCCGCAATTTTCCGTTGAACGAAGAAAAGACCAAAACGCTTGCCGCGCGTAGCGTTTCAACCGCCGAGAGCTTTTGCTATCAAATGATGCATTACGTTGATACGCACGTTTGTAGCATTCAAAACTTGGAAGAAATCGCCAACGTACTCAACTACAATTACAGCTATTTATCCGCGCTGTTTAAAAAGACGACGGGACAAACGCTATCCACCTACTACCAACAAAAACGGCTGGAAACGGCGAAACTGCTCATGGCAGACCCGTCCTTGAGCATTACGCAAATTGCCGAGAAACTGAATTATTCTTCGCTGTATACCTTTTCCCGCGCGTTTAAATTGATGTTCGGCGTATCGCCGAGAGAGTATCATAAATCCGTCCGCGAACATACGTAAAGCAAACGTAAGCACCGTGAAAATAAGCAAATTTAGCGCGTAAAAACGCCGCCCGAATGATCGGGCGGCGTTTTCTTGCCTGTTTATTCTTTTATTCAGTTCCCTGCGTTTCCAAGTAACGTTCGCGATTGCTTCTTTTTCCAAACCGTCAAAAAAATCAGCGCGCCGACAATCGGGAAGATCGCCCCGACGCTTAACCCGACTTTCATGCTCAACTGCTCGATCGACAAGCCAAAGTCCTGCGCGAGCGCGTTCATACCCGCGCTACGTTCCACCGAATCTACAACGACGCCGATGAGCTGCGAAGATACCGCCGCGCCGCAATCGCCGCCCGCCGCCATCATGGCGTATAAAAAGACTCCGCCGTTATGTAACATACTACCGCGCCGCAACTACCGAGCAGTAACGCTTTTTCAATATTTTTTCCGATCTTGGCGTACAGCGAACGCCCCAAACCCAAAAAGAGCGCAAACAGCGCAACGCCGAAGATATCCCCCCAAACTTTGGAAATTCCGAGCGCCTGTTCCAGATAGCTCGAACTCCATTGCGCCATCGCCGTCTCCGAAGCTCCGCCGAAAAAGATCGCGACGACGCACAACCAAAGCGTTTTGCTTTTCATCATCGAAAACGCGCCCGACAGCTTTTCAGGTTTTTCCATCGGCGGAATTTCCGCGCCGAAAAAGAGTACGCCCGACGCCAACGGGATCAAAGACAAAATCAGTATCATCCATTGCCAATTCTCCCGCCCGAACGCCAATAAAAACAGCGTGCTGAACGTAATCACTCCGACGACGCCCCATGCGTATATGGAATGCAGCTTGCTCATTTCCCGTTCGGGATTCTCACTCGGAATCGCGGCGACCATCGGGCTCATCAACGTTTCGTTAAACCCGCCTGCCGCGGAAAAGATCACCGTCCCGATCACCAAGCCAACGTATATGTGGTCGGACATAAAAAAGGGCCAAAGCGCAAAAAACAAAAACCCGATCATTGCCAATACGGGCGTGAATTTGATCGCCTTGGGGATATTAAATTTATAGGAAAAAAACGAAAAAATCAAATCGATGGACAACTGCGTGAAGAAGTTGATCAAAACCAGCATGCCGAGCAGCGCGTACGAGATTCCGTACAATTCCCGAAAAGGTACGAATAAAAGCGCTGATATATTGCTCACCAGCGCCATTGTAATATTTGTCATATAACAGGCGGCTTTCGCTCGCCCATAACGTTTTTCCATAGCCTATCGAACGCCTTCCTTCTTACACAAAGCCAAACTTGCCGCAATCACGGTATCCATATCGTAATATTTGTATTCGCCCAAACGTCCGCCGAAAATGACGTTCGGTTCGTTTTCCGCCAACGCTTTATATTGGGCGTACAACGCGTTGTTCTTTTCGTTGTTGACGGGATAATAGGGCTCGTCCCCCACTTTCCATTCCGAGCTGTATTCACGGCTGACCACCGTTTTCGGCTGCGTACCGAATTCGAACCATTTATGCTCGATAATACGGGTATACGGCGTTTCTGCGTCGGTGTAATTGACCGCGGCGTTGCCTTGGAAGTTCGGCGTATCCAGCACTTCCGTTTCAAAACGCACGGAACGGTATTCCAAAACGCCCAACCGATACTCGAAATACCGATCAATCGCGCCCGTATAGACGACTTTGTCCGCAAGCGCGTCCCACTCCGCCTTTTCGTCCAAATAATCGACGCTTAACCGCACTTCGATCCCGTCCAACAGATTTTCAACGAGTTTCGTATACCCGCCGACGGGAATCCCTTGGTATCTCGCGTTGAAGTAGTTGTTATCAAACGTAAACCGTACGGGCAAACGCTTGATGATGAACGCGGGAAGCTCGCTGCAAGGTCTGCCCCATTGTTTTTCGGTATAGCCTTTGATGAGCTTTTCGTAAATATCCTTCCCAACGAGCGAAATGGCTTGTTCTTCCAAATTCTTGGGTTCGGTAATCCCCGCTTCCTGTTTTTGGGCTTGAATCTTCGCTTCCGCTTCTTCGGGAGTTACGACTCCCCACATTTGATTGAACGTATACATATTGAACGGCAAGGAGTACAATTCCCCGCGGTAGTTGGCTACGGGGGAGTTGGTAAAGCGGTTGAATTCCGCAAAACGGTTGACGTACTCCCAAACTTCCTTGTCGTTGGTATGGAAAATATGCGCGCCGTAAACGTGTACGTTGATATCTTCCACGGGCTTTGTATAGACGTTTCCGCCGATATGCGGGCGTTTGTCGATGACCAAAACGGATTTCCCGCTTTGTTTTGCTTGCTGCGCGAATACCGCGCCGTATAAGCCTGCTCCGACTACTAAATAATCATATTGTTTCATTGCCGATTTCCTTTAGTTTACTTATTTTTTTTGAGTATGCTTGTTGCCTTTTGGAAGCAAAAAGCCAAAATAGAAAAGAATACTTTCCAATATAATGCAAAGATAAACAACGTGCCCGCCGCGCAAAGCCCGTATGTAATCCATACGTCCAAATCCAAGCAAATAAACGTCGCCTGCAAACAGAGTATCAAAGTCGCAAGCGCGTCGCGGACTACGCGGTATTGCATGCGCACGATTTTCCTTGTATCGAACACGCGTACGAGCCACAGCACGAAATAGGACACCGCCGTAGCGATCGCCGCGCCCATTGTGCCCATAACGGGAATGAGTATCGCGTTCAAAACGACGTTGACGACCGTACCGACGATATTGGTAATAAACGCCATGCCCGTCTTTTTGTTCGCCGTATAAATGGAAATTAAAAACTGCGAAAACGAGAAAAATACAGCCGAAACCACAAGCGGCGGAACAAGCTCCCACGCGCTCACGAATTCCGCGCCGAAAAAGATCCCCGAAAACGGTCGGCACAACAAAATCATGCCCGAACCGAGCAAGAACGTAAACGCGGTGTTTTGTTCGTACGTTTTAGAGTAAAACTCCGTCGTATCCTGTTTCCCGAATTCCTGATTCGCCGAGACCAACCAAGCTTGATAAAAGATGGTAACGATCACGGACAGGATATGCGGAATTTTCGACGCCGCGGCATACAAACCGTTTTCCGATTCCCCCAGCATGGCAACGATCATCACCCGATCGGTGAACGTGGACAACCACCAACAAATCCCGTTGAGTAGTAACGGCAAAGAAAACAGCAACATTTCTTTGACGAGCGGTTTGGTGATCGGGCGAAAACGCATTTTACAATCCTTACCCAAACTGATGACCAGCAACGCCGCAGACAGGAAATTCGCCGCGATGTACCCGAGCATATATCCCGTAATCCCCATCTCAAACACGACGAGAAAGAGAATATTCAAAGCCAGCGTAAACGCCGTCGCAACCGCGCTATTGAGCGCGTATAAGCCCGTTCGTCCGATCGCTTTCGCGTATTGTAAGAGCAGCGTCCAAAGCGCGTTAATCGCCGTATTCGCCACCACGAGCCAAACAAAAACAGGGTCGAGAAAATACGAAAACGCCAATGCGCCTACGCACATTAACGCCGTACCCAGCAAGGTAACCAAAACGCCGAACGACAAAACCGCCGACTTATCCCGATCCTTTTCCATCGCGTAACGGAATACCCCTTCGTGAATCGACAGGCAAATAATCGGATGCAACAACGCAACGATCGCCTGCAACAAATCCACCGTCCCGAATTCTCCGCTGGTGAGAACGCGGGTATAAAACGGCACAAGTACGATCTGCAATAGCTTTGACGCAAAACTGCCGATCGCAATAATCGCCGTATTTTTCGCTAACGTAGTCTCTCTTTCCGCCAAAACGCTACCCCCAACGATTACGCTTCTTGTACGAACGCTCGGAATACGGTTTCCGCCGCAGAACGCATACCAAACCCGCTTTCTTCAACTTTTTCAGCCGCGTTTTCGGTTTTCTTCGCCGCGCAAGCCAAAACCCGTTCCGCCCATACGTCATACGACGCGTCCAACGGAACAAACTCCACAAATCCGCTTACGTCCGTTTGCGCCGATACCGTCGTTGGTACAACGCAAGGAACGCCGCTCGCCTGCGCTTCCACCGCGCTGACCGACAGCCCTTCCGCGTAGGAAGTGAGCACGAACACGTCCATTGCGCGCAATAAATCGGGAACGTCTTTGCGCTCCCCAAGGAACACGACGTTTTCCGCAATCCCTAACGCCTGCGCTTCCGCTTGCAACGCTTCGCGAAGCTCCCCGTCGCCCACGAGTAGCAGTTTCGTCTTGGGTTCGCGTTTTACCGCCGCCGCCACAACGCCGAGTAAAAACTTCTGGTTTTTGACTTCACAAAGCCGCGCGACGTGTCCGATCGCAACGGAGTCCTGCAAACCGAGCTCGCTACGAACCTGCGCCCCGACCGCTTCGTCGGGATAGAATTTCGTCGTATCCACCGCGTTGGGAATTACCTGTACTCCTGCGGATTTCGGGAACATAAAATCGCCTGCGACATCCGAGCAAGCCCAATACGCCGTAGCGTAATCTTGCAGCCAAATCCGATTATAATAATGCAACGTATACACAACGGGCTTCATGAGCGCGCTCCCCCAATACAAGCGGGAAGCGTGGCTGTGCGCGATACGAACGGGCACGTGATATTTCTTTGCCAAAACAAGCAAATCGATATTCGTCAAGCCCGAGTAATTCCCCCAAACCGCCGCGTAACGGGTTTCCGAAAATACCCGTTCCAACGCCTTTTTATAAGCAAAATAGTGTTTCTTTCTCGACGGGAGATAGATCGTTCGACAGCCCAAAGCCGCCAAATCTTCTTCCATGGAGAAGTTCTCTCCGTAAACGAGATAATCGAACGTAACGTCTTTTTGCGTTGCCGTAATCGATCTAACGTATTCGAATACGATCTTTTCCACTCCGCCGACGGGATCTTTCGGCCCGTACACAAGCACGTGGGTTTTTCCGTCCGTATTCTCGGGCAATTCCGATTCCGACAAATATTTCGTTTCCCCGTTGACGAGCCCCAGCGCCAAGAACATGGCAAACCCACCGAACGTTACGTTGAAAAACAAATCGGATAAGAACATCGACGAGCAAACGAGCGTCAACAAAATACCGCTATATAACAGGTATTGGAACGCGAACCGCTCCCGCAAAGTTTTCCGCAACACGAGCACGAGCGCGTTGAACAGGAACAAAACGACGATCAAGAACCCGACGATCCCCGTTCCCGTTAAAATTTCCAAAAGGAAATTGTGCGACGCGTAGCCGTATTTCGCCACGTCGGTTTCAGGGCAATGGTCTTTCCCGAACGCCGAAACGCCGCGCGGCGAAGTCCCGAACAACGGCGACGCCATAAAGATTTTTAAATAATCTTTCCACTTATCAAACCGACCGTTAGAAAGATCTTCTTTCCCTTCCAAATCCGGACGTCCGATCGGGTCTTCTTCCAAATCCCCACCGCTGTTTTGCTCGCCTTCTTTCAAATATCCGTCGATGATATTCAAGTCCGTAGCCGCGTACAAATCGTCATAGATTCCGTGCACGGTTCTTACAGCCGACGCTCCCAACAAGGAGTTCACGCCCTTTTTGATTTTCGGAAGCGCATGCGCGGTAACCGTCATCGCGCCGTACGCCGCCACGACGGCAAGCACCATGCTTACCGCAGAAAACGCGAGCTGTTGCAAACGTTTATTCTTTTTCAACAGCGTATACGTCGAATACACCGCCAACCACGCGCAAGCGATCACCACCGCCACTTTCGCAGTTCGAGAACCCGACAAAACGATGAGCAAGAAAAACAACACGTCTACAAAGACTAATAAAATACGCGCCGCGATATTTTTCTTTTTCTTAAACAAATACGCGGACATCAAAATCGCAACGAACGAATATACCGCCGCCGTATTCGGGTCGATAAACACCCCCCAGAGCCGTAAATATTCCCGATGGAAGCCTTGGGGCAATACGTTATCGAATTGTTTTGCCGTTACGTAGGTATAATGCAAATTGAAAAAGTACATCGGCAAAGAGATCAAAACCGCGATCCCGAGCGTAATAATCGCCGACGTAAACAGCGACGTCAGTTCCTTTTCCCGTCTTTCCTTTTGATAAAACCCGCAAGGATAGACCAAAAACAGAAACAAACACGTCCAAGCAATCGCTTTGACGTTGGAAACAAACTCATACTTGAAATTCACGAGCGTAGAAATTCCGCAAACTCCGACAAAAGCGATGAACAAGCCCACGTTCGCTTTCGTTGCGTGATCCCGATCCAGCCACAAGCTTGCGGCGATCAGCAAGAACCCGAGCCCGAATACGCCGGCAACGACCAAACCGTTCCCGACCAACCATTGCAGGGGAATTACTTCACGCAAAATCGAGTATACCATCAACCCGCATAAATACACGCTACGGGCGACGTTAAAGTACTTTTTCTTGTTCTCCATACCTTTCATCCTTTCGTGCTTAAAAAAATTACATGGAACGTAAAAATTTAATCAAACCGCAAAACCGCCAAAAACACCCCGCGCGTTTTTTAACGAGCATCGTTTTGACGGGTTTATAAACAAAGCCCCGCGGCACAAACGCTTGCGCCACTTCGACCGTAACGGCGTCGTCAAGCATTTCTTGCGCCAACCGTTTCTGTTCCTTTTTCGTTAAAGCCGCCGATTTCGAACGATTGCGAATCACCGCGGAAATTACGTGCTTTACGTATCCTTCCAAAATCAACTGTCCGTATTTTTCCATGCCGTCAAACGTTTGCAAATACGCTTTTTCCAAGGCGTATTTGCGTTTTGCGAGCGCAAAAAACTCCGGACTGTATTTACTTGCCAACGTTTCGTGCTTGGGTTTACGGTAATCATACAAAGTCGAAGCAATCGCGCGAATTTCCCGCGCTTGCCCGAACACGGCAATGTTGAATAAGAAATCTTCGATGAGCTTCGTTTGTTCGAACAACACGCCTGTATTTTTCAAAAATTCCCGATTGTACGCCTTATTACATGCGTATTGAAACACCCGTTCTTCCGTCAAACGCGCAAACGCTTCCGCTTTGCCGTCTTTCCCCGTTCCGATAAAACGGTTGGGGGTCAAATCCTGCGTGCGCACCACTTTACCCTGCTTATTTTCCACGCAAAGACGTATCCCGAACGCCAAAATATCCGTGTTTTCGCTCAGCTCCGCCGCGCACGTTTCAAGCGTATTCTCCGCGATCGTATCGTCCGAGTCCACAAACAGCACGTACTCCCCCGAAGCCGCCGCCAAACCTGTATTACGGGCAAAGCCCAACCCTTCGTTTTGCGGTTTATGCAGCGCTTTCACGCGGGAGTCCTGTTCCGCATACCGATCGCACATTGCAGGACAAGCGTCGGGAGAACAGTCGTCCACGAGCAGGACTTCGAAATCCGTATACGTTTGCGACAGAATCGAACGAACGCATTCGTCCAAATACTTCTCTACGCCGTACACGGGTACGATAACGGAAAACTTCATTTCTTTCTCCTTTTGTACTTCTTCATGCCGAGAAATGCCCAATGCACCAAATTTGTGCAGCTCTTGAACACACCGAGTTTTAAATAATCCCGATAGAAACGGTATTGTTTTTTAATCAGCTTCTTCTTATTCCCCGTCGTGGAGTTCGCCAGTACACGATAACTCGCCAAAATCTTTTGGTTGCCGTACGCCTTATCTTCGAGCTTGACGATATCCAGCCAATACGCGTAGTCGTCGCGCAAGCTTTTGAGTTCTTCCCGCAAATAGATCTTGCCGTGGCGTTTGGTATCGTACAAACCGCTTAAACAACCGATGTAGTTGGTTACCATCATGTTTTTCGTCTTGATCTCGGGTTTACAGATCACGGGCGCTAAAATTTCTTGGGAGTTTTCGTCGATGCACTTATACGACGAATACACGCAAACCGCGTCTTTTTCTTTCATGAACGCGATCTGTTCTTCCAAGAACACGGGCTCCCAAAGATCGTCCGCGTCAAGCAAGGCGATATATTGCCCTTCCGCGCGACGAATCCCGTTGTTTCTCGCCGCCGCCGAGCCTGCGTTTTCCTGTTGGAAAAACTTAATCCGCGCGTCCTTTTCCACATACCCGCGGACAATTTCCGCCGACCCGTCTTTCGAACCGTCGTCTACGATGATCATTTCCCAATCCCCGTAAGTCTGCGCGAGTACGGAATCGATCGTTTGCGATATATATTTCTCTCCGTTATAACAAGGAGTGATAATGGATACCAAGCCTTCCTGCATTTTAAAACTTCTCCTTTTGCCTTTGTGTACGGACTAATCCATCAAAATTATAACGCAATATATTATTAAAGTCAAGTATTTTTCCAATTATTATACGCAACCGCGCGATTTTCTACCTTTTCGCATTTTTTGCTTGTGAACGGAAATACTATAAAAAAGGAGATTTTATGAAAAGAATGACGATTGACGGGAACACGGCAGCCGCCCGCGTTTCCTATGCTTTTTCCGAACTCGCGGTGATTTATCCGATTACGCCGTCTTCCCCGATGGCGGAACAGGTGGACGAATGGTCAAATGCCGATATGCGCAATCTTTTCGGCAGCGTCCCGAAAGTCGCGCAAATGCAATCGGAGAGCGGCGTAGCGGGCGCATTACACGGCGCGCTTACCTGCGGCGCTTTGACGACGACGTACACCTGTAGCCAAGGCTTGCTGTTGATGCTACCCGACCTTTATAAAATCGCAGGCGAGCTACTCCCGACGGTAATTCACGTGAGCGCCCGCGCGTTAGCCACGCACGCATTGAGTATTTTCGGCGATCATCAGGACGTTATGGCATGTCGGCAAACGGGCTTTGCAATGCTCGCTTCGTCGTCCGTACAGGAAGCGGCGGATTTGGCGCTCATCGCGCACCTGGCTACGCTGAATTCGAGCGTTCCCTTTCTCCATTTCTTCGACGGTTTCCGCACTTCGCACGAACTTTGCGACGTGGAAGTCTTGGAAGATACGGAAATGCAAGCGTTACTCGATCCCGCGGACATCGAGCGGTTTCGCGCTCGGGCATTAACCCCCGACCACCCCGAACAACGGGGCACGGCGCAAAACCCCGATATCTATTTCCAAAACCGCGAAGCCGCAAACGGGTATTACCAAGCTGTTCCCGAAATCGTGCAAGCGACGATGGACAAAGTCGCGCAAATCACGGGCAGAGCCTATCGCCTGTTTGAGTATTTCGGCGCGCCCGACGCAACGGACGTCGTCGTCATGATGGGCAGCGGCGCTTCCGCCGCCGAAGAAACGGTAGAAGC